>NZ_LWFZ01001225.1:0-977 GCF_001635225.1 Oleiphilus sp. HI0086 | reverse complement strand
ATGGCGTTGAGGGTTTTCAGCGAGCGAGATCAGAGCAGTGGAACGCCATTATTTTAGACTTACAACTGCCAGGCATAGACGGTTTGGAGCTATGTAGAATGCTTCGAGTCTCACAAATTTATGTGCCGCTGATGATGGTGACTTCCCGTTCAACTGAGTTGGATAGAGTCTTAGGTCTAGAGATTGGTGCTGATGATTACTTAGTTAAGCCTTTTAGTGTGGCCGAACTAAAGGCAAGAGTAAAAGCATTGCTTAGACGGTCTGCCCAGAGTGAGAAACCAAGACCTGAAGCGAGTGTATTGAGCTATCTTAGCCTTTCTTTAGATTCCTCTTCTAGAAAAGCAAAATTAGCTGAAAAGACGCTAGATCTAACAGCGAAAGAATTCGATTTACTTTGGTTCTTTGCATCTCATGTGGGAAAGGTCTTTAAACGTAGTGAGCTTCTTGACAAGGTTTGGGGTTATGGTCACGAAGGTTATGAGCATACCGTTAACTCTCATATAAATCGCTTGCGATCAAAACTGGAATCGGATTCTTCAAACCCTGTATATATTAATACAATTTGGGGGGTGGGTTATCGTTTTGGAGAGTAAGAACATTGAAAAGGGTGCGATGAGACGAAAGCTGCCGTTTTATACAAAGCTGGCTGTCACCATATCTATCATCGGTATTTTTGTGACAGGGATGTTCTTTGTCTTAGCGCTATGGAGCAGTGATAAATATCATCAAGAAGTTACCCAGCGGCTCCATCGTGACTTGGCACCGTACATACTGGATCATTTATCTGAGCCTTTGTTTTTAGACAAAGCAGAGCGAGAAAATGGCAGCCTTAATATCAATAAAAAGGCACTTAAGGGGATCGCAATCAATACCATGATGATCAATCCAAGTGTTGAAGTTTATTTGTTGGATAATAATGGTCAAGTATTAGGGCATGCGCTACCCGACGCCTCAATCGATAAAGGTCAGGTCAATGT
>NZ_LWFZ01001224.1:0-758 GCF_001635225.1 Oleiphilus sp. HI0086 | reverse complement strand
GTTCTGTTCATTAAAGTGATTCCAAAAAAGTAAGCAGTTGTGCGCGTTGCTCTTGGGGCATTGTTTGTACGGCTTGCTTGGCAGATTCGGCCTCGCCGCCATGCCACATAATTGCTTCAAGTATACTGCGTGCGCGGCCGTCATGCAGAAGAAAATGGCTGCCATTTACGTATTTGTCTGAACCGAGCCCCCAAAGTGGAGCGGTTCTCCATTCCTGTCCGTTTGCCTTAAACTCGGGTCGATTGTCCGCCAGCCCTAGCCCCATGTCATGCAGTAATAGATCGGTGTAAGGCCAGATGGTTTGCATGTTAAGAGAAGTTTGCTCAGTATGCCCGGATGTTTGATAGCTTGGAGTATGGCACGCGGCACAGCCAGCGGAGTGAAAGACGGCTTTTCCTTTATTGACCATTTCTGCATTGTCTATTTTTCGAATGGGTACCGCGATATTTCTTGTATACAGCAATAAAGCATCGGTCATCGCCTTTGGCGCTTCCATGTGGTTGATATCCGGGGCTTGGCGGGTGCGGTTTCCATGGGCTTGTTTTCGGCAGCTTGTTTGTGAAGGAGTGCAGTCGCCCCAATGTTGTGGAAATAACGGTGTACTAATGCCGAGATCCCCCTTGAACGCGCTAGCGTTTTGTTGACGAAGGTTGGGGGTGCCTGCTTTCCAGCCAAAACGGCCAAGTGCCGGTGCTTGTTTTTGCTGATCCCAAACCCAATTGGCTTTGCCTGAAATACCATCTTGGTTACTGTCGTCT
>NZ_LWFZ01001223.1:0-779 GCF_001635225.1 Oleiphilus sp. HI0086 | reverse complement strand
TGGACCGTGATGAATTACTTGATGACCCGTTCAAGCAGTTTGAACACTGGTTTCAACAGGCAAATGATGCAGACATACAAGATGCAAATGCCTTCAGTCTGGCGACAACAGATCTTGAAGTAGGCCCCTCCATTCGAACGGTATTACTGAAGTTATTTGATGAAAACGGCTTTGTTTTCTTCACTAACTACAACAGCCGAAAGTCTCAGCAGATTAAAGCCTACCCTCAAGTAGCGATGTTGTTCCCCTGGTTACCACTGAACCGTCAGGTGAAGGTGGAAGGACGTTGTGAAAAGATATCCAGTGCCGCTTCCTTGAAATATTTTGCAACCAGGCCGCGTGGCAGTCAGATTGGTGCTTGGTGTAGTGATCAGAGCGAAGTGATCGAGTCTCGTTCTTTTCTAGAACAAAAGTATCGTGAAGCGGCAGAGAAATTCAAATCCGGTTCGATTCCTTTACCTTCGTCATGGGGCGGCTATCGCATAGTGCCGGCTCGAATCGAATTTTGGCAAGGACGTGAAAATCGACTTCATGATCGTTTCCAATATACGCGTTTGCATGATGATAGTTGGTCGATCGAAAGGCTAGCGCCGTAGGCCGAGGGTGCTAACCCGCCAGCGAGCCGTGGAAGGGTCTGCCTACAGATAAGGCAGACCCTTTTTTAGAGATAGAATCTTTATTTTTGAGGTGCTTCAGGTGCTTTAATGGCTTCGGTAAAAGCATTCAATTTTTGTTGGGCTTCAGTTAACTGACGCTGAGCCTGATCAAGTTCCTCTTGG
>NZ_LWFZ01001222.1:0-713 GCF_001635225.1 Oleiphilus sp. HI0086 | reverse complement strand
GAAGATGAGGGGATGACAGCCAAACAGATTTCATATTTACAAGTTAACGATACTGACAAAGCGCTTGCTTCAATTGCTTCACTTAATCGACAGAGGTTTTGCGGAAAGTTAGTTGGTTTGACGGGGTCAGCAGGCAAAACCAGTACTAAGAATATGTTGAAAGCTGTTTTATCAGAATACGGCAAGACCGCGGCAACGAAGGGTAATTTCAATAACGAAGTGGGTGTGCCGTTAACTTTGTTAGACATAAATGCTGAACACCAGTTTTCAGTTGTGGAAATGGGAGCGAGAGCGAAAGGTGATATTGCCTATCTAAGCAATATGGCCCGACCAGATGTTGCAATGGTTTTGAATGCTGGCAGCGCTCACATTGAAGTATTTGGTGATTACGAAGCGATCGTCGAAGGCAAAGGAGAAATTTATGACTCCTTAAGCGCTGACGGCGTTGGAATAATAAACTTCGATGACCCAGCCTATATGACTTGGTTAGAGCGCTTGGGAGGAAGGCAAAGTTTGTCTTTCTCACAGGAAAGTGAAAATGCTGATGTCTTTGCAAGTGATGTTGAATGTGAAGCCGAAGGAAGCTGCTTTACATTGAATTATCACGAAGAGAGCGTAAGGGTTGGTTTACCTGTGCCAGGTTTGCATCAAATCCAAAATGCTCTCGCAGCAGCGACTGCTGCAATTGCTGTTGGATGCGACTTGGAAGGTGT
>NZ_LWFZ01001221.1:0-877 GCF_001635225.1 Oleiphilus sp. HI0086 | reverse complement strand
AATTTACCAAACCTAACTGCGATGCCTCATCGTCATCCTTGTATTTGTGGTGTCACTCACTTTAGGGGGCAGACTGTCCCAGTTATCAATTTAAGTCAGGCAATTGGTATGAGGCCGCTTGAGGTTAACAGTGAATCCATTATTGTCGTCACTGAATATAATCGAAGTGTGCAGGCTTTTTTGGTTGCCGGAATAGAGCAAATAGTTAACCTCAATTGGGAAGATATCATGCCGCCTCCGGTAGCGGCGGGTAGGGCGCATTACTTAACGGCCATAACACGCTATCAGGAACAGATTGTCGAGATTATTGATGTAGAGAAGGTCTTGTCAGATATTTCTCCGTATTCAACTGATGTCTCTGAAGAGCTTCTCGAGAATGAGTTGATTGATTCATTAGGAGAAAAGTTTGTTTTGGTGGTCGATGACTCACCGGTCGCAATTGCACAGGCGACCGGTACGATAGAAAAGCTAGGTTTACCTACCATTACTGCACCAAATGGCTTAAGAGCTTATGAAATGCTTAAGGAGTGGGCGGATAATGATCCGGAAAAGCTTAAGCAATGCTTACTTGTGCTAACAGATGCCGAGATGCCGGAAATGGATGGTTATCGACTAACGACTGAAATTCGTAAAGATGATCGATTGAGCCACTTTTATGTAATTATGCATACTTCTTTGAGTGGTAGTTTTAACCAGGCTATGGCAGAGCGAGTTGGGTGTAATCGCTTGCTATCCAAATTTCAGCCTGATGAGCTTGCAACAGCTGTTCTTGACTACGTCAAAGAACAGGCTTCTTAAATGTCTGAATATAAAATTTCCGCTTTGAATATTCATCCGGTCAAATCTCTTGGTCCGGTATCCTTAAGTGAAGTTGAAA
>NZ_LWFZ01001220.1:0-359 GCF_001635225.1 Oleiphilus sp. HI0086 | reverse complement strand
CTTTTGATAAATCATTATTTGTATTTTGATGTTGCTCAAATACAGGAAACAAAAACACAAATACTGTTCATCTATACAGCTAATATATGACCATTAACTAATTATGCAAGGCTTTTTTAAATATTGTTTTTATTAATCTTTATGAGTAAGGGCTTTATAACTCATGAACATAAATATTCCTCTTTAAATTATTGTCGTTTTAGTCAATTGAGTCGTGAGAAGTTCTCGGTCTTTGATTCGTCATTTCGCTCTCTATTTCACTCTCCATGTCACTAGACATTTTCTCGTGTTCGTGTAGATAGTTGTCGGCGCTAAAGCCGAAATCATCTGGGTGGGAGGTGTGCGAGTATCCACGCAAT
>NZ_LWFZ01001219.1:0-1172 GCF_001635225.1 Oleiphilus sp. HI0086 | reverse complement strand
GATGCTGATAAGCTAGAAGCTGCAGCAATCGATCTTGTTAAGCAAGCAGTTGCTGGCAAGCTAGACTATAAAGCTCGTCGTGAAGAGAAGACTTCTAAGCTTAAGCTGAACCCAATGGAAAGCATGATGACTTTCGAAACTGCTAAAGGTTTCGTTGCTGGTCAAGCTGGTCCTAACTATCCTGCACCTGTTGAAGCGATTAAAGCGATGCAGAAGCATTCGGGTATGGCGCGAGACAAGGCAATCGAAGTTGAAGCGAAAGGCTTTGCTAAGATGGCTAAGACTTCAGTATCAGCTTCTTTGATTGGTTTGTTCTTGAATGACCAGGCACTTAAAGCACAAGCAAAAGCGCTTGAGCCAAAAGCATCTGAAGTTAAGAAAGCTGCGGTTCTTGGTGCAGGTATCATGGGTGGCGGTATCGCTTACCAGTCTGCTCTAAAAGGTACGCCAATCATCATGAAAGATATCGCGCAAGCAGGTATCGATCTAGGTTTGAGCGAAGCAAGCAAGCTTCTTACTAAGCGCGTAAGCAAAGGTAAGATGAAAGCTGAGAAAATGGCTGAAGTTCTAAACTCTATCGATCCAGCACTAAGCTATGGTGACTTCGGTGACGTAGACTTGGTTGTTGAAGCGGTTGTTGAGAATCCTAAGGTTAAAGACATCGTTCTTTGTGAAGTAGAAGATCAAGTATCTGAAGATACAATTTTGACTTCAAACACTTCAACAATCTCTATTGATTTGCTAGCTAAGAACTTGAAGCGCCC
This sequence comes from Oleiphilus sp. HI0086, assembly GCF_001635225.1. NCBI lineage: Bacteria > Pseudomonadati > Pseudomonadota > Gammaproteobacteria > Oceanospirillales > Oleiphilaceae > Oleiphilus > Oleiphilus sp. HI0086. The sequence continues at coordinate 408 of NZ_LWFZ01001219.1, read as the reverse complement.
AGAAAACTTCTGTGGTATGCACTTCTTCAACCCTGTACACATGATGCCTCTTGTTGAGGTTATCCGTGGCGAGAAAACTAGCGAAGAAACAATCGCTACGACAGTTGCTTACGCTAAAGCAATGGGTAAGACGCCTGTTGTTGTTAACGACTGCCCAGGTTTCCTAGTTAACCGTATCTTGTTCCCATACTTCGGTGGCTTTGCTGCGCTAGTACGTGACGGTGCTGACTTCCAGCGCGTTGATAAGATCATGGAGAAATTCGGTTGGCCTATGGGTCCTGCTTACTTGCTAGACGTTGTAGGTATGGACACAGCTATTCACGCTGGTGAAGTCATGGCTGAAGGCTTCCCTGATCGCATGAAGAATGAGTTCCGTACTGCGATGGAAGTTATGTTTGAAGATGGCCG
>NZ_LWFZ01001218.1:0-1058 GCF_001635225.1 Oleiphilus sp. HI0086 | reverse complement strand
TGAATTTCGAAAATTCCCGCGAAATATGCGGGCCCAAAAAAACTTTGTTGGAGCCTCGACCTTTCAGAGGACGTAGGTAGACCAGCACGGATAATTAACTTGGAGAACAGTTGATGATTTACGAAGGTAAAGCCATCACGGTTAAAGAGATTGAAGGCGGAATCGCACAGCTAAATTTCGATTTAGAGGGCGAGTCAGTCAATAAGTTTAACCGACTTACTATTGAAGAGCTTGGCGCAGCAGCGGAAAGCTTAAAGAACGCAAACGGCATTAAGGGCTTGATTGTTACAAGTTCAAAAGATTGCTTTATCGTTGGCGCAGATATCACAGAATTTACTGACTTGTTTGCTGGTTCTGAAGAAGAGCTTATCGCAAACAACTTGCAGGCCAACGCTGTATTTAGTGCAATTGAAGATCTTCCGTTTCCATCTGTAACTGCTATCAACGGTATTGCGTTGGGTGGCGGTTTCGAGATGTGTCTGTCTACGGACTATCGTGTTATGTCGCCAACGGCTAAAGTCGGTCTACCTGAAGTTAAGCTGGGTATCTTCCCAGGTTTTGGTGGTACGGTACGTCTACCACGTCTAATCGGTGCAGATAATGCAATCGAATGGATCGCAGGCACGAAAGAATACAAAGCACCTGATGCACTTAAGTTTGGTGCAGTAGATGCGGTTGTTGATGCTGATAAGCTAGAAGCTGCAGCAATCGATCTTGTTAAGCAAGCAGTTGCTGGCAAGCTAGACTATAAAGCTCGTCGTGAAGAGAAGACTTCTAAGCTTAAGCTGAACCCAATGGAAAGCATGATGACTTTCGAAACTGCTAAAGGTTTCGTTGCTGGTCAAGCTGGTCCTAACTATCCTGCACCTGTTGAAGCGATTAAAGCGATGCAGAAGCATTCGGGTATGGCGCGAGACAAGGCAATCGAAGTTGAAGCGAAAGGCTTTGCTAAGATGGCTAAGACTTCAGTATCAGCTTCTTTGATTGGTTTGTTCTTGAATGACCAGGCACTTAAAGCACAAGCAAAAGCGCTTGAGCCAAAAGCATCTGAAGTTAAG
>NZ_LWFZ01001217.1:0-770 GCF_001635225.1 Oleiphilus sp. HI0086 | reverse complement strand
CTTCTTCGCCGTAGGTGGTGTAATCCTTCTCCACTTTGATCCAAAGATCGGTATCGCCTAAACGAACTTTATCACCCACCGTTGGACCGAACATTTGCGCATAGGCTTTTTTATCCATCTTAGTCATCTTTTCTCTCCTCAGCTCAAAGCTATAGCGCGCCCATTACATCACCACGGAATCCGTAGACCTTACGGTCACCCGCATAAGCCACCAGCTCTACTTCCCGGCCCTGTCCAGGTTCAAATCTTACCGCCGTGCCCGAGGCAATATTTAAACGAAAGCCTTTGGTCTTGTCTCGATCAAAACTTAAAGCTAAATTAGTTTCAAAAAAATGATAGTGAGAGCCGACCTGAATGGGTCGGTCACCGGTGTTTTCAACACGCAAGCTTAATGTCTCACGCCCTGCGTTCAGTTCAATATCGCCCTCGGCGACTTGGTATTCTCCAGGAATCATACTTGTCCCCTTATCAATAGATATTCGTTCATAGTTGTGTCATTCCTGCGTTATCCCCTAACTAACCCTCATGGATCCCGGCTTAAAACACCACCGGGATGACAGTTGTGAGTGTTACCATCGGTGTGACTATGTGAGTGTCACTAACGGAATAAAAAGGCCAATTAATCGACTTATGAAATCGGGTCGTGAACGGTGACCAGTTTAGTTCCATCAGGAAAGGTCGCTTCGACTTGCACTTCATGAATCATCGAGGCGACACCGTCCATTACTTGCTCTTCAGTCAACAAGGTTTTGCCGTAGCTCATTAGTTCG
>NZ_LWFZ01001216.1:0-1066 GCF_001635225.1 Oleiphilus sp. HI0086 | reverse complement strand
CGCGTATTGACCTACAGGTATACTTTGCGAGTTTGCATCGATTTCTTCCCCAGCAGAAGCTAAGCCTAATTGCCCCCCACTAGTAGAGGAGGTGTGCAGACGTGACAAAGTATCTAATGTGCTGTTTTCTTGAGCTTTATATTGGTGGCGATTTTCAAGGATAGACGCGGCTGAAGAGCCCCCTCCAATAACTGGTGCATCACTCAGCCCTTCAACATTGTGATTTACTGTCTCTTCGGCTGAACTGGCTTCTTGTGCGGCATCTGCTTCACTTTCTGTCTTTGTTAACGGCTCTTGAGTTTGCTTAGGCTTGTAATTAACTTGGACTTTTTTGACAGTGCCGATTATCTCAAGATATGACTCTCTTAAGTCTTCAAGAAAGCTACGAGACAGCGCTTTATAGATGACAATCTGGGGAGCCGCCGGGATTTCTAGTTGCTCGATAGCTGTTTTTAAGGTGCTGAAAATTGCATGGGGTGCCAGAGGACAATCTTCCTTTCCAATTGTTTCTCCAAACAGGTACGAAACAATTAAACAAACCTCATGAAGCTCGTAACCAAGTTCAGCTTCTAGGTACTTGATACCCATATTGGCACTAAGCCAATCTTCAAAGTCATCTTTGGAGACAAGACTAAGTGAGTCAAGGTCAAGCTTATCGCCACCATGCGGCTTTTGTGTATCAGTTTTCACTTGCTCTAGTTCATCACTGAGCACCTCTTCATTTGATAAACTCTGCTCAACCTCCTTCAGAGCGCCAATAGCATTGTTTGCAACCTGTGCAGCAAACCATTCACTATTTGCTTCTAGAAGATTAATGGCTAAAGAAAAATCCGCTCGCAGCCAATCCTCAGCATCATCTAGTTTCTTATATAACTGAGCTGAGGTAGCGTGAATCGCTTTTCCAATGCCGTCATTAAACGACACGGCAACCTGCTGGGCTAACGCCTGCAGCAACTGGGTCTTAAGCTTGATGGATACGGAAAATTCTGCCATGAAAACCGATATTAATAGGAACTTTAGTTAACTAGTGTCTATTAAGGCTAATCTAAACACCTGATTTAACAAG
>NZ_LWFZ01001215.1:0-17571 GCF_001635225.1 Oleiphilus sp. HI0086 | reverse complement strand
TATTTCCGTCGCTATATAGAAGGTAGGAAGAAAGCGCCACTCTTTCAGTGGCGCTTTCTTCCTACCTTCTATATAGCGACGGAAATAGCTTCGTAACAAGGGTATNCGGTAAACCAGTATCCCACAAAAAATTAACACACAACCCAGCAGCTGATTGCTTGTCATTCTTTCGCTTAAGAAATATGCGCCTAAGATTGCTGTCCACACGGGCTCCAGAATAAAAACCATGGCCGCACTGTTTGGGTCCAGTTTTGCTAGCGCTTTAGTTTGCAAGGCGAAACGTAAACTTGTAGCGATAAAAGCGCTGCACAACAGCCACACCCAAGCCATATAGGATAAATCAGCTGGCCAACTCTCAGTTAGCAGTGCGGCAACTGTCGCGACGATTGCAATGGCGACAAGCTGTAAAGATGTCAGAGCCATATAAGAGATACCTTGTGCATAACGCCCCGTCAAAATGACATGCAGCGCAAAACCCAAAGTTGACATAAAGAAGAAAGCATGGGATTCCTTAAATTCAAAGCCCAAACCACCTCCTGGCTCAGCCCGTAATGCTAAAAGCGCCAAACCAATAACTGCGGGAATCAACGCACAAATAAGGTAGAAGGTGATCTTGGTACCAAAGATTAGTCGCGCGATTAGCGGAACGAAGACGACTGCCAAGCTCACGATAAAAGCACCTTCGCCGATATTATCGGTTTGGTCCACCGCTAAGACCCAAAGCAACAATGCACAACCTAACAGGATACCCGTACCTATTCCCTTAACAAACTGATGCCGCTTAAGCACCACCAATTGCGGCCAGGACATTAGAACCAGCACCAGCGCCGCTAATGAAAACCTCAGTGCTAAAAAGATGTAAGGTGAAAACTCTGCCAGGGCGCTTTTGGTGAACACCCATCCCGCAGCAGCAATAAGCGTCACCGCAACGAGCAGCAGTTCGTAATTTCGTATCGAATGAGAGATAGCCCTGGCCTTAAATGTCATTAGTGCAAAAGCGCTTCACGACAATAACAGAAACCGCCCAAGAGTTGTTGACTCTAATAACATTGAAACACTGTTTTCTAATGATTAACTTGCCATTAAATACTTCTCGCCATATCGTTTACTTAGCTACAACTCCACCAAAACCGTCAATATAAAGGTGCAAACTCAATGTTCCCCGATATGCCTGGTAAGCCTTCAGCATCCTTGCTTAAAATCACCTACCTTATTTATGCCTTACATATTTTTAGTGCTATAAGTGGCCTGTTAACGCCAGCGTTTATTCTGACGGCTTTCCTTACCGGCTGGCCTTCGATCATAGCATTGGTTATGAGCTATATCTGGCGGGGTGATGCCGACGGTACCTTCTTGTATTCCCACTTTGACTGGTTAATCACAACTTTCTGGAAAGCCTTGGTTGGTTTAGTCATTGCCTGGATTCTGATCGTGACCATTATTGGCGCAATCATTGGGGTTCCTATTATGTTGGCAGTTGGCGTTTGGGTACTTTACCGATTAGGAAAGGGGCTATTTGCTTTGAATGATAGGCGCCACCTAGCATGAGCCATTCGCTATCGTCTCAAATTTTAAACGTGACCAGGGCTCGTTCTATTATTAAGCTTGAAGATATCCAAAGCTTATGGAGTGGTTACGGAGTAATTAGCCGGTACAAGTTGGAAGGCTGTCAGGCAAGCCAAGTCATCGTAAAACACGTTAAGCTTCCTGAAAAAAGTCAGCACCCCAGAGGCTGGAATACTCAGCGCTCTCATCAACGAAAAATATACTCCTATCAAGTTGAGTGTGCCTGGTATAGAGATTTTAGCGCACTATGCGATGAATCTAGCAGAGTCCCAAAGTGCTTGGACACTGCAAGCTCTGAGGGTGAGTTTTTAATCATCATGGAAGACCTTGCAGCCGAAGGTTTTCCTATTGTAAAAGAGTCAGCAAAGCTTACAGACATGCACACTTGCTTGGGCTGGCTAGCTAACTTCCATGCCAAATTTATGGGGCACGCACCCGACTCTTTATGGAAAACAGGGACATATTGGCACCTCGATACTCGCCCTGATGAGCTTGAAGCACTAGAAGATCAAGCACTAAAGAGCGCTGCCTCACGAATCGACTTCGCACTCGCAAGCAGCCCTTATCAAACCTTCGTACATGGCGACGCCAAGTTGGCAAACTTTTGCTTCTCTGAAGATGGCAAGTCTGTAGCAGCTGTAGACTTTCAATACGTAGGGGGAGGCTGCGGGATGAAAGATCTGGCCTACTTTATTGGCAGCTGTTTGCATGAAGAAGACTGCCAGCGCTATGAAAATCAGCTACTCGATAGCTACTTTGAACAACTTAAACAGGCTTTGCTCAAACACCAAAGCAATATAAACCCTAGCAAGGTTGAAGCCTCCTGGCGCCCTTTATTTTCAGTGGCATGGGCCGACTTTCACCGCTTCCTTAAAGGTTGGAGCCCTGAACATTGGAAGGTCAACGCCTACAGTGAGCAGCAATCACGCAAAGTAATCTCGCAACTAAATCAAGCTAAGGAGAGTTAGGCATGAAACTCTCCCCCACTGATCTCAAGGAACTCGCTCAATACGCTCGAGAAGCAGCCCAACTGGCAGGCGCTGTCATAATGACTTATGCCAATAAGAAAGTTGAAATCCTAACTAAATCGACAGGTTCAAGCGAAGCATCACAAGTACTAACCGAAGTCGACTTGCGTTGTGAGAAGCTAATTCTTGATCATTTGGACGACAGCGTAAGAAAGTACAACTTGGCAGTACTCAGTGAGGAGCAAGAAGATGACAAGCAACGCCTGATAAAAGAAGCTTTTTGGTGCATTGACCCAATAGATGGAACGCTAGCCTTTACACAAGCAAGACCTGGTTATTCTGTATCAATCGCCCTGGTTTCGAAAACAGGTAAATCTCTAATTGGTGTGGTATATGACCCGGTAAAAGACAGAATGTACTCGGCTATTACAGAGCAAGGCCTCTATTTGAATGGCCAAGCCTGGCGCCCGGAAAACGAACTTCGTACTGAGCAGCTAACGCTCCCCTGTGATCGCAGCCTTCTAAAAAGGCCTGACTTTCCTGATATCCACAAAGCAATCGACCAATGGCGTACAAATAAGGGCTTAACTCAAATCAATGAAATTCATCACTGCGGTGCAGTAATGAACGCCATACAGGCTTTAGAAAATCCACCCGCATGCTACTTTAAGCCGCCCAAAAAAGAAGACGGCGGCGGTAGCCTTTGGGATTTTGCTGCCACCGCGTGTATCTGTTCAGAAGCCGGTGCATTTGTTTGTGATTATAAGGGACAAGTTCTAGAACTGAATAAAGCAGACAGCACCTTCATGAACCAAAACGGCGTTATCTTCAGTACCGAAAAAGAGCTTGTAGCCGTGATTCAGTCTTTGTATTCCGGCTAGATTCAACTCGCTTTTGAGTAGAAACTGTCACAGCAAGCTTTAGCAAATTTATTCTTGAGTCTAGCTTCAATGCCATCAACCAAGACTTTCTGTATTTCCTGATCACTTACTGTATTGATCTGCCGAATGGCTGAAGGGCTAGTAATATTAACCTCGGTAATATAACCACCAATAAAGTCGAGCCCAGCCAGAGCAATGCCTTCATTTAATAAGAAAGGGCGCATCGTATCGATTATATACTGCTCTCTGAGCGAAACCTCTCCAGCTTCGCAACGCGCACCCTGATGAATATTCGCCAGAAAATCACCTTGCTGTGGCAATCGATTCACCACACCTATAAACAGGACTTAGACTTCTCATCCGCCGAGCAACAATTTCTCATCAAAAAAGACATTAACTCTGTCATGTTGGCAAAGTTCGCTTTGCAGTATAAGTTTCTACTTTCCCTTTGCTGGCTAAGCAAAGCGCATTGCATCAGCTTGGAAATATGATGTGACAAGGTTGAAGCAGGTATACCCAACTTTTTCTGTATGTCGCCCACTGTCATACCACTCTGCCCCGCCTGGATCAGAGTCCGAAAGATTTCAAGGCGAGTAACATTACCCAAAGCTTCTAATTGTTTTGCTGCATTTTCGATATCCATAATAGGGAGCTTATAGATAAACTGCCTCCACCACAACCATACTTCCAGAATATTGGAAATATAAAATAGAAACCTGACTAAGACTTAAATAGGTTTAGTCTCTAACCCGACCGCGAAGCGCCTTGGTTCGACTGTGTTTGGTCTTACTATCCATGCGCTTTCGCTGAGAGTTTCGACTAGGTTTCGTTGGCCGCCGGGTTTTATGAACAACCGTTGCTGCTTGAATTAAAGCCACTAAACGAGCCAGCGCATCTTCACGATTCTTCTCTTGGGTACGAAACTGCTGCGCCTTGATCACTAAGACGCCCTCTTTGTTGATACGGCTATCCTTAAGGCCTAGCAGCCGCTCTTTATAAAAATCCGAAAGCGAAGATGCTTTGATATCAAAGCGCAAGTGAATGGCAGACGAAACTTTATTCACATTCTGACCACCCGCACCTTGAGAACGAATAGCAGAGAGCTGAAGCTCTTCATCAGGAATAGTGACGTAGTCGTTAATCTTAAGCGGCATGAGAAAGGTATTTAATGCATTGAATATACCGCTAACAGTAACTTATAACTCACGGGGATGACAGGAAAAAACACAAGTCTCACGTTCAGCTTTCATTCAGCTTACTTGTTTCACAATGTACAGATATTAATAAACAAGCAGGAGTATGTATGAAAAGCATAAACAAAGCGGCGGTACTGATAGCGATCACAATGCTGATTTCCGGCTGCCATATCACAAGCCAGCAAGGTTCTTATATACTGGAGATCGAGACCACACCCTATAGAGAAAGTGATAGCAGTTGGGCAAGGGCAACTGAAATCATCTTACGTCACCACCAACTTTATTACTCTCAACAAGATTTATTAGACTATCAGTATGTATATTTAGATACAGAGAGCACACCGACTATCGATGACATCAGTTGGCTCTTATGGGATTTGGGAGGTTTAGATAGCTATGTTAGCGGAACATTAAGCCTGATTGAAATAAGGTCTCAACTACGTCAAGGCAGCCCTGTCATGCTTCAATACGGACCGTATTATAGCGGGCACTACCTTGTGATCTATGGTTATGACGACCACGACAGGGTTTATATCCATGAACCTGGCTACGGCACCCGAGTGATACATTATACGGATTTATATTACCAACGCTTTCATGGTAAGGGGCACTACTGGGAGTCGAGCTTACTGATCGAGCCTTAGCTGGCGGCACTTATCCAGTCTAATTGTGCTTCACGAACAAATGCCTTTATCCACACAGCCTGAAAAGGAGACTTTTTAGGATAAGGGCAACTAGAAATACCTAAACCGGCCTTTGCCTTCTCTATCGCATGCTGCCGAACTGATTCTGCTGAGTTTGTACGAGCCATGACCACCCTCAATGTAAATATTTACATTAAGTAAAGACGCTAAGCTTCTATTTTTCAACAAATTATTTAATATTTTAGGCAGGCATTTTTACTTGCCTGCCTCACCTATCGGCATAAAGGCTTTATCTCAAACGCCGACGCGAAAAAATTATTTAGACTCTGCTCGCCCAGTAAACTTGCGCTCTTCAACATTGATCTTAATACGGTCACCAGTAGAAATGTGCTCTGGCACTTGTACCGTTAAACCCGTCGTTAAGATTGCAGGTTTGGTACGCGCGGTAGCCGAGCCACCTTTTAAAGCTGGGTCAGTTTCTACAATTTCCAGCTCAACAGTACTAGGTAACTCCAGTGCAACCGGAGCCTCGTTTACCATCACAACCAGCAAGCCTTGCGCATCTTCGGCCATAAACAATAACTCATCAGCGATGCTTTCTTTATCCAGACTATATGAAGAGTAGTCTTCGCTATCCATAAAAACGTATTCATCACCATCAGCATATGAAAAAGTTACCGGGCGGCGGTCCAAATCTGCAAGTGACAGCATATCGGAGTCTTTGAAAGTTTCATCAATCTTATGGTTTGTCGCCACATTGTACATACGCATACGATACAAACTTCCGCCTGCACGGCCTTGTGGAACAGAGCGCTCGATATCGCGAACAATATAAGCTTCACCATTCATTTCAACGGCAGCGTTCTTCTTAATTTCACTTGCTTTAGGCATTCGTTTTAACTCCTGAATATTGTTTTGGCGCTATTATAGTCGGGTAAACTTGGAATTGATAAGGTGAAGTAATAAAAGAGTTTCATATCTATCTCTATAAGCAACGTTATTTTGCATGATACACAAACTTAAATTTAATGACCCAATATGTGTAAAATAGCCGCCCCAACTCACAGGAAATATTAATGATCTTTGGTTTGCTAATTTTATGTGCGATAAGCATCTTCGCTTCATTAGTCACTGAACTGTTTAACATTCCGGTACCTGGTGCGATTCTAGGCCTGCTGTTATTGACCGGTATATGTGTATTACGGGGCAAAACAGGGGCCTCTTTAGACCGCTCCAGCCAAGTACTGACTATTCTGATTCCTTTGCTAATCATGCCTTCGTGTATTGGCATTATGGATCACTGGCACCTGATAAAAAAAGAATGGCTAGCGATTCTGATAGCAATTTCCAGCAGCGTTATCTTTACCCTAGTGACCACGCCTTGGCTGATCGAAAAGCTAGAAAAAAGCCAAGAACTTGAGGAGTCTTAGCGGTGGAACTAATGTCTGAATTTAAGCTCCCCTACTTCTTTGACCTGTCTATGATATTAACAACAGCAGCCGTTTACTGGGCAGTCAGAAGAATTTACCTTAAGTCAGGCCTTCACCCTTTATTGCAACCTGTACTCCTCGGTTCAGGGACCATGATCGCGCTGCTCTTAACACTGAATATTTCGTATCAAGATTACTTCGAATCAGTACAAATAATTCATTGGTTCCTGGCGCCCTCAATTGTTGCTTTAGCCATCCCCTTATTTTATGAAGGCCGCCATATGCGTTCAAAAATAAAGACTCTCATCGCCCTAATATGCTTGGGAGGTTTTTTGACGGTATTGCTTGCGGTAGGCGTTTTACTTTTGTTCAAAGCAAGTGACGAGTCAATTCTTGCCATGCTCACCAAGTCGGTCACCACAGCGGTTGCTGTGCTGGTTTCAGAAGAAACTGGCGCGGTCGCATCTTTAGCAGCTGGCTTTGTGATGATTACCGGCGTTTTTGGTGCAGTCATTGCACCGCTTGTGTTCAAACGCTTTAATATTACAAATGACGAGGAAAAAGGCCTTGCCCTAGGGCTCAGCGCACATGCCATTGGCACGGTTAAAGCTTTTGAAATTAGTTCCAAGTGCGGCGCTTATTCGATTCTTGCAATGATCGTCAATGGCATTTTTACCGCGATCTTACTGCCATTATGCTTCTGGTTGTTCTAGCAGCACACTCCTGGTTCATCGCTGAGATGGCACTCAGGAAATAACGACTCTTAAGACCTTGAAAATCAGAACGCTTTTCTAGCATACCCGGTTACTTCACTCACGCCCATCTCTCGACCGAGCGCCGTCAATGGATGCACGACTACAAGCCCTTTCACAGACTTCTTGAGTTTACCCATGTCTGCCTGCTCTTCTTTGAGAAGCGCTCGATGAAACTTCATTGCCTTAAGTTGAGCGCATTTACTACTTACGTCTGAAGCTTTTGCCTGCTTTAAAGCAGAAATCTGTTTATTGATAGACTCGATATCACGCTTTGTTTGCCCGACCAATACCTGATTAAAACGCTTCTCTGCGGCCACTAAGGTATTCCGTTTTTTGTCTAAGGTATTTTGTAGTGCTTGAAGGTCTTGCTTGAAACTCATGATAACTCCTGGCGCAAAGGGAACTACTGAATATTAGACGCAGTAGTCAAAGGGAGCGAGATTGTACAGTAATTAACCAAAGGATTCGATCACAATTCAAATAACCCGAGCCTCCAGCAATAACAGCGAGCCAAAAACTAAAAATTAGTGCATATACTCTACTACTAAAAATTAATGTGATGAACATCTCGTACTGTGAAGTTACGCACCAAAAATGTTTATAGTTTGCCGTATCTTGCGGCACAACAAGCCCCATACGGGATATTGTGATTTACTCGGGTATAAGGCTTTCAGATTAACTCAGGTGCTAGGCAGGTATGCGATGACTCAAGAATCTTCAATGGTAAAAGAGACCCTCAAAGGGAAAAATATTTTAATCACAGGGTGTACCGGGTTTCTCGGCAAAGTTGTACTCGAAAAAATTATTCGATCCACTCCCGATGTTGCCAGTATTCATTTACTCATTCGCGGCAACGCACGATACAATTCAGCTCAGGAACGTCTTGAGCAAGAAGTACTTAGCTCTTCAGTCTTTGGACACTTAAAGAGCCTAGATGAACAGGCATTCAAGAACTTTTGTCTGACAAAACTTAACATCGTCAGCGGCCAACTAACAGATAAGCTATTCGGCTTAGACGAAGATAGTTTTGATGAACTTGCTTCAAAAATCGACGTCATCGTAAACTCTGCTGCGAGTGTCGACTTTAGAGAACCGCTAGACAAGGCTCTAGCAATCAACACCTTAAGCTTAAAGAATATTATCGAATTATCGCAGCGTGGAGAAGGAACACCCGTTGTACAGGTTTCGACATGCTATGTTCATGGCTTAAACAAAGGTGAGATTTACGAAGAGACAACAGGGCCATATAAACGAAAAGTCCCACGCAATGCACAAGGTCACTATCTAGTCGAAGGTTTAATCCATTCACTACAAGACAGAATCGCACGCGCATTTTTGCCCTCAAGCACGAAAGAAGAACAAAAGAACGCCTTGGTTGACCTGGGGATCGAGCAAGCCCATCGCTACGGCTGGAATGACACTTATACCTTCACAAAGTGGCTTGGCGAGCAGCTACTAATAGAGAAACTAGATACGAGCTCTCTTGTCATACTTAGACCTTCAATTATCGAAAGTACACTTCGTGCGCCAGTACCTGGGTGGATTGAAGGCATAAAAGTTGCCGATGCCATTGTATTTGCCTACGCTCGTGGAAAAATCTCTTACTTCCCTGCTGACCCGCATGCAGCAATGGACATTATTCCCGCAGACTTAGTCGCTAATAGCGTTATTCTGTCCATGACCAAAGCACTGAAGTCACCCGGCGAAACAAACATTTACCAATGCTGCAGCAGCTCATCTAACCCGGTGACAGTTGCTGAACTAAAGCGCGCAATGGTTGATGAAGCCCAATCAAACTACAAGGCCTACCCAAAGCTGTTTAAGGCTAAAAAGCCTTCGAAAGAATTTACCTTTGTCTCTAAGTCTGTCTTTGAAGCATCGATGAAAGCAGCTCAAGTGCCGCTGGATATATTGCAAGACGTTCGATCAAAAATCGGCTTTAAAAAACGCAAAAACCGCATGCACAAGAATATAGATACAGCCTTAACCTTGTCGACCACGTTTTCTTTTTATGGTTTTCCCAAATACCGCTTTCATAATGGCAAGCTACTAGCCTTAGCTGAAGAGCTAGGCGAAAAGTCTGACGGAGAGTTCCCTGTCGATGCCAAGCTAATTAACTGGTATCGATATTTTGGTAAAACCCATTTAGCCGGCATTGAAAAATATGCGATAAACGAAGTTGCGAAAAATGCACTGGTTAAGCAGGTGAAGACCAAAGAATTGTCCGTTACTGACTAATAGATAAACTGAGCCTTTAGCCAGCCCCGATTGAACATTCCCTTAGTCTAATCGGGGCTGGCCTTTGTCTACTCGCTCAAGCTTACAGCGTCATAATGTACTGAACCAAATCTGAAACCTCCTCAGTATTCGATGTACACCATGGGTGTGGTGTCGCTGGTAAACCAACCGGGCCAGGTGTCCCCATTTCATCTACACCAAATTCACGACGCATCTTCTGGTAATCCCAGTAGTAGTGGTCGTCATCCCAAGACACTTCACTAAAGTATTTGTGCTTTTCGATAAAGCGGTTGCGCTTGTAACCTCGATCCAACCTGGTAATGTAGTCCGACTTGGGCACCCTGAATACATCGCCTCTGCGATTTAAGTCCGGTGTAGTAATCGGCTGATCGACAGAGCCGGGCGCAGGTCGAACCGGTGCATGCAAGGTGTAATATTGTTGGTACATTTCAGAGTTGCTATCACAACGAGCTGGAGATACCAGATCACTCATATTTCTCACGTGACCGTCAGATAGCAAGCCACGATTCTGCACCCAGTACATATCACGTAAGAATGTCGCGCGAATCGACTCGACCTCTTTTTGGTAAATCGTTGGAGAGAAAAATCTGCCAACTTCATCCAAACGCAACATCTTTTCATTTGTGTTGGCACCGACGCCATCATTGTGGCAGCTGCCGCAATCGCGATCGAAGGTCTCTTTACCTCTTGCTATCGCTGCAGAAACTTTTGGATAGGACTGCCAGCCCTGGCTAATAAACTGTCCTTCTTGCAATGCTGGTATTTCGCGCGTTTTCGTTACCTCTTTATCTGGTTGAGGTATCTTAATACCAAACCAGCCCCGCTTAGGCGGCTGCGGTACCATCTCGGTATAGGTCTCTATGACTGTACCGGTTTCTGTTTGGTCGACAAGTAAACCCTTCTGCTTCAACCAGCGATACATACCAATTTCACGTAGTAAGTCATCGTCCTCATCAAGCTGGGTCATGTACGCGGTTAAGGCTTGTAAAGGCGCTTTTCTCATTGCCCCTTGCGCACCGTCCGGCTCTTCTGCATGCACATAAGAACCTTCAAAACCGACATAGGATTCGGTATGCGACAGAGAACGTCGAATCGACATATAGTTGGTCACATTTGGAATTGCGATCGGTGAAAACTGATAATCATTATCGGTATGGCTGCCCTCTCCTTTGATTCTAACCAAGTTATGCTCACCGGCACCGGCAGGCATATGATAGATCAACATATCTTTGGCAACTTTTTCTTCTTCCGGTGCCCAGTCTGGCCCTGGCTCCTTCTCATAAATGCCCTTGAAGGTTTTTAGCGGCGTCTGTAAAACTGTCCACTTCATGGTCCATTCAGGGTTAGGCAAGCCAGGGAAAACCTTTGTTTCATCTTCGCCATTGACGTTTTGGTAAGTGATTTGATAACCGTGGCACGACGCACAGTTGAAACCGGCAAATTCACCCGGCCCTGTATAAGGGTGATTACCTTCTGCATAGCGATATCCTACCCAACCTGTATCTTTTGTATTGCCTTCAAGCTTGGCAGAACCCAAGGTGAGGAAGCCGGGGATCGGGGTTGGCATTGGGTAAGGATCAAAGTAAACATCATCCATCGCTTCATTCGGCACTTGCCCTCTGACCGTTTTATAGGCGCCAAACAACTCTCTCGGGTCAGCATAGCCTCCTTTAACCGGGTCAAACGAACGATAGTTAAAGATCGCCTTCCAATCCAGGTTTCGTACCGCATGTGCGACACCAATATTGTAGTCGTACGACCAGAATATCTTTCGACCTTCTGTCACCAAATCAGAGAAGTTCGGGTTATTAACATCTATATCAATCGGCGTGCTGGCAACGGCATCACTCAGCTGTGACACAACGTCACATTCATGCTGAAACGTATCGCTGATAATACGAGAGGTCTGTGCATCAATAACGGTATGTGGAGAACCTGGGTGTAGCAAGGACTCATTATAACCCGTTCGTTTTTGTACCTGCACAATCAAGGGACCGCTGCTAGCATGGTCAGGTACCCTGAATACAATACGGTCATCTTGCCAGCTAATAACGTTTTTATCCCATGCATCAACTTGCTGCTCTGTTTCGTAATTAACCTGATCTGACACAGCAAGCTTCTGATCAAACATACGTAAATCAGTTTCAAGAATACGGGTATTACCCAGCATGATTTTGCTAAAATCTATATCCACACCTGCACCGAAGTTTGAGCCGATTAGCGTGACAATATCGCCAGGTACAAGTACCGGGCTTTGAGTCCCCATACGAGTCCAGACAAGCTCATCACCCACCTTTATCATATCTATGAACGGCGTATTCAAGGCCTGAGACGCTGACTCGGCGCGTAAGGCTTCTCTCGCTAAATCACTGGCACAAACTTCTTCTTGGTGAGGAAATTCACCCGGTAAGCCTGAAAGGTCAATCGTAGCATTGGCAATGCTTGCGGATGCGGCCACAAGCACGGTGATGGTTTTCTTAACTAAACCCGGCATGGTTATCCCCTTGGATATCTTAATATATTTATTTTTATAGCCCAAAGAACACAATGTTTTACAGCTACCTTAGACTAAATAAGGGTGCAATTGAGCACTCACATTCTAAACTAGCCATTTCAACATTCCCCCCTCCCCAAGCAGGGGGAATAAACAAAGCACTTGAGAATTGAATATTTTATTCTGCAATTACAAATACTTAGAAATATAACGCTATATTCTACCAATCGACTCGATTCGTTAATACGTGAACCAATTCAAATTTTAATAGCGGGCCAGCCTCATTATGAATAGCCACTTTTTACCAACTTTTATGACAAATAGTGTCGAAGAGTTTTACACGTTCTGAAACCTACCTTTATAGCCTTGCGGACAAGTTACTGTAATAACTAAAGTTACAGAATCTGGTCTATTTCCTGCGTATTTTTTGATCAATAACTCACAATAAAACCAACACAATAGGAAGGAAACAGACAATGAAAAACATTATTTGGCATTTGTGTACAGCTGTCGTTCTATCCTTGTCTTCTTCAATTGCTTCGGCTGCAGTATTGGATATTGACTTTAATGGCTCTCAGTTCTTGCTAGGTACTTTCGACAGTGCAGAAACAGGCACTGATTTCTACAACTATGGTAGCCCTTGGGCAGCATCAGCGAACCCGGTTTACCCTGGAACCACAACCCCCATCCCCTTAGAAGCTGACGCCTTGCAGATATTTTCTCATGTGAATACGCTTACCAATGAATTGAGCTTTGGGGTAATTCTTGAAAGACCAAATGGAAGTGGAGGCGGCTCTTTTAATGCCAGCATTGACTTTTCTACACCCGCAGCACTGGCATTCTTAGATGACCCAAATGAAGGAGGTAATAGTGCACTGGGTACAACTAGCTCTATCAATATTGATTTGGATTGGGTGAATTGCTGTACCGATGGCTTTGTCATCAGCGGCTTCGACCCTGAAGACTTATTTATCGACCTGTACAATGTGACCGGTAGCGACTTGGACAGAGCAATATTTCTAAGTCCTGATGGCCAGAATACGCAGTTTGCTTTTCCCGATGACGTATTCTCAATCAGCATAGGTTCCTGTGACCCACAAACCGACCCCAATCAATGCGTGATTAGCGTATCTGAGCCCTCAACGTTTGCCCTACTAGCGTTTGGTTTATTTGGCATAGGTTTAATGAGGCGGCGCAGTATTGCTTAACGACTTCTTTTTCCATACAACCTATAAGGTATTCGCCTTATAGGTTCTCTTACTCTCTCTTTATGATTTAATTAACTGCTCTTCTTTCGCGGCCAAAATCATAAAAATAGATCTACCATCATTTCTTTTATAGAATCCCCTGAACAATCACTGAGCCGGACCAAAATTTCTGCAATGACTACTGTACAGAACCTCCTAAAGCAAGAACTAGGTGAAAACCTTAGACAATCGCCTGAACAGGTTTGCCGAGTATTCCATGGCAGAGGTCGGTTTTTTCCCTCATTTGAGAACCTCAATATTGAGTGGTATCCACCCGTTTTATTTGTCCAATGCTATGAAGGTGAGCTAAGCAACAATGAGCTTTCCGTCATTAAGGAGATCTTTGAAGAGCATGAGTTTATTCAAAGCGTATTGCTCCAATCCCGGCCTTGGCCCGATGTGGAAAATGAGGTTTTGTTTACACGAACTAGCAATAAGCCTGAACTGCCTTTGGAGTTTAATGCAGCACTTGATAAGGATCTTTTGTGTAAGGTTAGTTTAGGCGAAAACCGCAACACAGGCGTGTTTCCAGACATGCGAAGTGGCTGGCATTGGCTTGCTGAACACGCCGAAAACAAACGTGTTCTAAACCTTTTTTCTTATACCTCGGTATTTTCTTTGTTTGCTTTGAAAGGTGGCGCAAAGAAAGTAGTTAATATTGATATGTGCGGTAGCGCCACCAAAACCGCACAATTAAATCATCAGATAAATAATCTACTGGATGAAAGAGTATCGATTTGGAAAAAGAACATTCTTAAGTCAAACAGCCAAATTGCCAAGCAGTCAAAGTTCGACATAATCATTCTCGACCCGCCGCCTTTTCATAAAGGCTCCTTTCGAGGCTGGCCTGACTATCAGAAACTACTACGTCGCTGCACCAAATACTTAAAGGATGGCGGAGTTATCTTAGCGGCCCTAAACAATCAACAAGTAACCTTTTCAGAATTTGAACGCGACATACGAGAGACGATAGAGGATGTAAGATCTATCACGCCTTTAGCGCTTAGTGATGAAATAAAAGAACTGGAGCCTGATAAGGGGTTAAAACTTGCCTTGATTGAATGCTGAAGCTATTGGAGTTCCCTAAAATGTACAATTTCATTGCATGTATTAGTCTTGCGTTCTTCATAAGCTTTGCCAGCCCAAGCTTTTCCCGCACTATCCTTGAAGGGCAAAGTGGCCAGATTCACTTCATTTTGGAAGAACTATACTCAGGCTTAAATATTCCTTGGGGACTGGCTTTTCTGGATGCCAACACTCTATTAATTACCGAACGACGTGGCCGGCTTTATAGTTTGGATATTCAAACAAAGCAGCTCACAACTATCCAAGGGCTTAAGAACGTGCTTGCCAAAGGCCAAGGTGGCCTTCTTGATATTGCCATAAGCCCAACATTCAGCTCATCAAAGAATATTTATCTTAGTTATAGCAAAAGACATGATGGAAAGGGAACGACAGCCCTTGCCAGCGCCCAACTCACAGAGAATCAGCAGCTAAGGCATTGGCGTGAGCTATTCGTAGCGAAAGGCGATAGCGATACCTTCCGACACTTTGGTAGCCGTATTGCCTTTGACAATCAGGGGCACATATTTTTCAGCGTCGGTGACCGAGGCAAACGGGAAGACGCGCAAAACCTAAGCAATCATGCCGGAAGCATCATTCGATTAAATTTAGACGGCACGGTTCCTAAAGATAACCCTTTCACTCAACTAGCCCGCGCCCTACCCGAAATATGGTCTTACGGGCACCGAAACCCACAAGGTTTAGCTTTTACTCCCGACAAGTCTGTTTTATGGTCTATCGAGCATGGACCAAGAGGTGGTGACGAAATAAACCTGATTAAACCAGGCAAAAATTATGGCTGGCCCATCATTTCCTATGGCAAGGAATACTGGGGGCCAATTTCTGTGGGTGAAAGCACTCATAAAGAAGGCATGGAGCAACCCGTTAAATATTATGTTCCCTCCATTGCGCCAGGGAGTCTGATCGTTTATTCAGGCAAAGCCTTCAAGGAATGGAAAGGGGACCTCTTTTCAGGTGCACTAAAGATGACACACCTAAACCGAGTATCGCTCAACAAGCAGTATCAGGCTATCGCTGAAGAACGATTACTTGAAAGCCTGGGCGAACGCATTCGAGCAGTTGTCGAAAGTCCTGAAGGCTGGATTTACCTTTCCACCGACAGTGGACGCATTTTGCGTTTGCGTGATAAATAGTTTTGAGTGACTACAACAAAACAATCCTTGTATAAAAATATGGAAAAGTATCGTTATCTAATACCCTCAGGCTCTTGCTATTAGACTTAGTCGTTTTTTATTGAGTATCCGTTCATCACCATCTAGTTTTGCTTTCGCTTGTTGCCACAAACCAACAAATGGAGAGCATTATGAACAGACAACCAAACTTCTTAGAATTGATAAGCTTTACCCTA
Source organism: Oleiphilus sp. HI0086 (assembly GCF_001635225.1). Taxonomy (NCBI): domain Bacteria; kingdom Pseudomonadati; phylum Pseudomonadota; class Gammaproteobacteria; order Oceanospirillales; family Oleiphilaceae; genus Oleiphilus; species Oleiphilus sp. HI0086. Next base: position 1,700 of record NZ_LWFZ01001215.1, on the reverse strand, counting down.
TTATTCGCATTTAGCATGATGTCGCAGGCCGCTGGACTCATGTCACCCGCAAACGGTCAGCTACCAGCGTTGGAAATAAAACAACACCATGTAGATGTCACTATCGAGGATGGCTATGCCATTACTTCAGTAACACAATTATTTTTCAACCCGAATGACACCACGCTAGAAGCAATCTACTCCTTCCCCATTCCAGAAAAAGCAGCGGTAGGAGAGTTCACCTATTGGATAGACGGTAAAGCTGTGACTGGCGAGGTGCTTGAGAAAAAACAAGCTCGCGAGATTTATGAGCAAGAAAAAGCACAAGGCAGAGAAACCGCCTTAACAGAACAGGATGAGTATAAATCTTTTGATAGTGCCGTTTACCCGGTTTTGCCAAAGCAAGATGTCAAAATCCGATTAGTCTACATTCAAGCTGTCCATTCAGACCATGGCATTGGCAGTTATGTCTACCCACTTGAAGATGGTGGCGTCGATGAAGAAAAGTTGGCCTTTTGGAGCTACAACGAAGTGGTAACCGAAGCATTCAGCTTCAAGATGAATATAAGATCCTCTTACCCTATTGACGATGTCCGTCTTCCGAAACATCCGCAGGCAATTGTCACCTCAAACACGAATCAGGCATGGCATATATCCATGATGAATGGGCAGGCCGCACAAAACGAAGAAGACTCAAACCCAATCACAGCAAAGCAATCAATCACTAAACTCGATCAAGATATCGTGGTCTACTGGAGACATCAACAAGGCCTGCCAGGCTCGATTGATATGGTCACACACAAAGAACCCGGAAAAGACAAAGGAACCTTTATGATGACCATCACCCCGGGGGATGACTTAAGTAAAATCAACTTGGGGCGAGATTGGATCTTTGTACTGGACTACTCAGGCTCAATGCAGGGAAAATACCACAGCCTTATCGAAGGCGTTAACAAAGGGCTTTCCAAGCTAAATCCAAATGACCGTTTTCGCATCATCCTATTTAACAACAATGCAAGTGAGATCACACAAGGTTACACCCCTGCGACAGCCGAGAATGTATCAAGATATACACAATCACTTGAATCGACGACCCCTAATGGCGGCACAAATTTATACGACGGCCTGAAAAAAGGCATCAAAGGTCTCGATTCTGATCGCGCGAGTGCCATCATCTTAGTCACCGATGGCGTTGCTAATATCGGCACCACGGAGAAAAAATCCTTTCTAAGCTTACTCGAACAATATGATGTACGACTCTTTACCTTTGTGATGGGCAACAGTGCTAATAGACCACTACTCGATAGCATGACAAAAATTTCTAACGGCTTCGCAATGAGTGTATCCAATAGTGATGACATCGTTGGCAAGCTAATGATCGCTACCGAAAAACTAACTCACGAAGCCTTTCATGATGTCGAAGTTGATATTGACGGCGTTAAGGTTAAAAACCTTACACCCGCCCGTATCGGTTCTGTGTACCGAGGTCAGCAGCTTATCTTGTTCGGACATTACTGGGGAAATGGTAAAGCAACGGTTGAAATCAAAGGCAAAATGTCAGGCCAACAACAAACCTACACAACGTCTTTTGACTTCCCAAAACAAAGTGAACTCAACCCTGAGATAGAAAGGTTATGGGCGTTCGCGAGCATTGAAGCATTGCAGAATAAAATTGACTATCTAGGCGAAGATGCAGATGCCAAACAAGCCATCATCGACAT
>NZ_LWFZ01001214.1:0-749 GCF_001635225.1 Oleiphilus sp. HI0086 | reverse complement strand
CATGTCCAACCATTATTATTTAAGTTTTATTCAATTGGCGCTGTGTATTCGAAAAAGCGAAGTACCGCAACCATCCCTGTAAAGTTGATTAATGCGTACACAATGGCAATGTCCAGGAAGTCTGGGCGTCCCATCATATAACCGGCGGCCGCAATAAAAAGAACAGTCTTGGTGCCAAACATGTTTACTCCTAGAATACGGTCGTAAACGGTTGGCGCATCGAATGCTCTGGCCAAAGCGATAGCCATAACAACCAAAATAGCGATACAAACAGCAGCGTATATTCCTGTCACTTGTTATTACCCCATATCCCGGCGATTTTATTTTCCATAGCACCTTGTTCGAGTTCTTCTAACGAGGACTTTTGCAGTGCGTGAACAGTCAGTTCACCATCCTCCAAATCTACGCTTAAGGTGCCAGGTGTGAGTGTTATGGAATTTGCGTATAAAACATGATTGCTCGGAGGTATTTCTTTTATATCTATTTTCGCCAAGCTTGGCGAAACCTTATTTGACGAAGTCCAGATCAGTTTTGTAACGTGGGCGCTAGAGCCAATGATCTGCCCAATTAGCCATGGAATGTATCGAATTAATCGTAAACCTGTCCCAATCTCTTGTGGCTCTTCATCTACTTCATCCATACGTTTTAAGACAAAAAGTACGATGATGACAGAAACGGCTCCGAAACTAAGTAATAGTGGTTGGATGTAGCCAGAAAGTAACAACCAGAACGCTGAAAGTAGTACTGCC
>NZ_LWFZ01001213.1:0-783 GCF_001635225.1 Oleiphilus sp. HI0086 | reverse complement strand
TTTAGCTGCTCTGCTGCACCTTCGTAGTTTTTGTCTTCTACCAGGTCTTTTGCCATAAACATCGCAGCATACAAAGCGTATTCAGTGCCCTCAAACTCATCTTTCAGTTGCTCTGCCAAGTAGCTGACTGTTTCCGCTTCGTCTTCACTATCAAAATCGTTTTGCGTAGCGACTGTTACCAATTGTTGATACTGCAAAGACGCTGCTGTTTTTTCCTGAATCACATTGTTCTGGTAAGCCTTCCAGCCAAACACAATAACCAGCGCTGCACCAATACCCATCAATAGTGAATTACCGTTATCGCTCCACCACTTTTTCAATGCCGCCAGTTGTTCATCTTCTGTTGAAAGGTTGTCCACGTCTTGCTCCTGTCTACCTTGTTTTTGTCTTGGCACCCTTACTGGGCACCTTCGTTATCATTGTATTGCGCTGCATTATAACCGACTCGGTCGAGTTCGCAGCATTAAAAACAGCTAGTGTTGCTTACTTTTTGGCAATACAGCCAAATTCCCGGCAACTCCCAAGCTTTAACTAAATGCAGAATTCACTTCTGTTAAGAGCTCTGCAAAACTAACCAGCTTTTGCCCACCCTCACCTTTTAGTCGTTTGACTACCAACGTATCATTTTCCAGCTCCTGTTCGCCAATAATGATACCAAGAGGTGCGCCAGACTTATCAGCTTTTTTCATCTGACTCTTGAAACTACCACCGCCTGCATTCTGCAGTACTCTCAAGGAAGTTTCACTTCTAAGCAACTCAGCAACTTCAAAGGCTTTATGTAAA
>NZ_LWFZ01001212.1:0-720 GCF_001635225.1 Oleiphilus sp. HI0086 | reverse complement strand
CAGCATGGTCACCCCCCTAAAAAATCAGTAATAGCAGCTACTCTTTTCCCTAGGATTACGTCTTTTTCTTCACTCACTCAGTGTTTGCAGCTGCTTATATTAGGTTTTATTTTAGCCCCGCTATATAGCCACGCGACGCCCGATAGCTCAATCAACTTAAGCCTGGAAGAACAAGAGTGGTTAGCACTACATCCCGTTGTATCAATAGCATATGATGGTTACTTCCCTCCCTACAGTTTTTTGGACAATGACAAATCTATCGATGGTTTTTCGCCAGAGTTGTTCGGTATTATTTCAAAAAAACTGGGGGTCGAGTTTTCGCCCTATGCAAAAACGCAATGGAAAGAGCTATACGAAGATGCCAAGCAACATAAAGTAGATATTGTGGCAACAATGGTAGAGCGTGATGAACGCAATACCTGGTTCAAGTTCTCTGACCCATATATTCGAAAGTCATTAGTTATTATCACTCGTGACGACAACACAGAGATTGATAGCAAATTTGACCTGAAATATAAAAAAGTTGCTCTGGTTTCTGACTACCAATACGCTAAACGAATTACTAAAGAGTTCCCTACGATTCAACCCTTGAAGGTTGATACGATGCTTGATGCGCTCAATGCCGTGTCTGTCGGTGATGCCGATGCAGCCGTCTCATTTATTGGTGCTGGGCATTATTATCGCACCAAGTATCTGATCTCAAACTTAAAATATGCAGCA
>NZ_LWFZ01001211.1:0-1302 GCF_001635225.1 Oleiphilus sp. HI0086 | reverse complement strand
AAAGAGATTAAGAAAGAGATTAAGAAGGTTGAGCCTGAGAAGAAAGTTGCTGAGAAGCCAAAACCGAAACCAAAACCTAAGGCTCAAATAGCGAAAAAGCCCAAGCCAAAAATTAAGCCGAAAGCAAAAGATATTCAGTTGGCACGAGAGAAAGCCAAAACATCTGGTTTGCTAGCGATGAGTAATCAGTTGTCTGCACTAAGTAGCTTAGCTGATAGCGTTAAACTCGATACGCCCAAAACGATTTCGGCAAAACCTATTGCTCGTAAAGTTGAAGATAAGCTCGCCTCAAGAGCGAAAACTTCACGCAGTGCAGGCATTGATGAAACCAAGTTGACGCAAGAAACACAGAGAATGGAATTGGCCTCAAGAGAGATGACGGAAGTAGAAAAAGCTGAAGAAATTCAAACCGCGCTTGAACTGGCAGAACTGGATGCGAAGCGCATGGTTGCTCAGCGTACTCGTGAAGATATTCGTCGCACCATGGACGCCAATAAATCTGCGATTAACAGTATTTATAATCGCGCACTGCGTAAGAAGCCTTCACTGCAAGGAGCCTTTACTGCACAGCTAGTCGTTGAGCCAAGTGGTCAGGTCTCTAGCTGTTCGGCAGTAGAGTCAACACTGAATGAGCCAAGACTGGAAAGCAAAATTTGTAAGCGTCTGCGCTTAGTCAACTTCGGACAGAAGTCAGGTGTCGATCAGGCAACGATTAGCTATCCAATAGAGTTATTCCCAGGCTAGCCCAAATTTATTTGCTATCCATAGGCAGAGGGTTCCGCCCATTCGCTAATGATCGAACTCGTGCTAACCCGCCAGCGAGGCACGGAGGCCTCTGCCTACAAGTATGGTCGCTATCCCAGAAATACGATACTAACCCCCGCTCGTAAGCAGAGGGTTCCGCCCCTCGCTAATGATCATAGCCCGCAATCGAAGCATTGATGCCTCTACCACGAGCTTAGGGTGAATGCCTAAGCAGCGACTTCAGTCGCCGCTTTGGCTGGCTTTTTTGATGCGAGCCCAGAAAAACGCCCCTCAAAATACAGTTTAAGCTTCGAAATTTCCTCTTCATTCAAAAACAAACCGAGTTTGCTGCGGCGCCAGAGAATATCTTCAGCTGAGCGTGCCCATTCGTGTTCAATCAGGTAGTCGACTTCTGCAGAGAATAAGTCGGCACCAAAGTATTCTCCCATATCGCTCATGCCTTGTTTGTTCGCTAGAAAGCTAAAGCAAAGGGTGCCATATGATTTGAGGTAGCGTTGTACGAGAGTATGAGTTAGCCATGGCGCTTTCTTGTTAATA
>NZ_LWFZ01001210.1:0-913 GCF_001635225.1 Oleiphilus sp. HI0086 | reverse complement strand
GCTTCCTGGCCTAGAACTGAAGGGTAAGTTCCAAGCTTGCCAGTTCGTTGTAAAGCGATAGCCTTATGGTCAAAAGCTCTGATCAAAACCATCGTTTCATAAGCTTTTAGCATTTCTTCTTTGAGCAGTAGAGAATCCGGTAAAGACTGCTTAAGCTGCCCGTCATCGCCAAGAAATTTCGAAAAACTTACATCAAACCTAAGGTTTTCTTCAAAAGTATAAGATTTCATACCGCCTCCTCTATGCTGCAAAGTCTTGAAGACGAGTCAATTTTTCTTCGGCTAGCTGGTCGGCAACAACACTTGTTGCCCTGCCTTTTGAGCTTGAGCCTTGATAAACCTCTTCTAAGGTTCGACCTATCTGCAATATTTTTTCATGTATTCTGGCCTGTAAAACTTCATTTCTTGAAACCAGCTCAAAGTCCGAACGCAAAGACTCACTGTGGGTTAGCGAGGCATAAATCAAACCTCCAGAGTTAATCACGTAATCGGGAGCGTACAATATTCCCTTTTCATGCAGGCGCTGCCCAAGCTCAGGTTTCGCTAATTGAACGTTTGCTGACCCGGCAATTATTCGGCAGCTCAAACGTTCAAGGGAAGACTCATTGATGACATTACTTAAACCGCAGGGGGCAAAGACAACGCATGGCTCCTGAACAATCTGCTCAGGACTGACTGCGTGACTTGCAAACTCTCTTAAGGCGGACTCAACCCTTTCTCTATTAATATCAGCCACAACAATCTCTGCACCAGATTCTGCGAGCAGCAAACCAAGTTCGTAACCAACAATGCCAATTCCCTGAATAGCAATACGTAGACCTTTTAAGCTTTCTGTTCCTAACTTGAAATTGACGCTTGCCTTTATTCCTTCAAATACACCAGCAGCGGTATAACTTGACGGGTTACCAGCATCA
>NZ_LWFZ01001209.1:0-1470 GCF_001635225.1 Oleiphilus sp. HI0086 | reverse complement strand
CTGGCAAACTGCTGGAGAAGTACCGTGGTCCTGATGCATACAAACAGGAATGTGCGGGAATTCTTCGATAGCCGCCAAAATAAGATGACGNAAAAAAGGTGCTCCGGCATATTTACGAGCACCGGCTGAAGCCTGCACTATCACAGGACTATTTGTTTGATCAGCTGCTTCCATAATAGCGCGCATCTGCTCAAGGTTATTTACGTTAAACGCTGGAACTCCGTAGTCATACTCTGCAGCATGATCAAGTAGTTGTCGCATACTAATTAATGCCATGATTATCTCCGGTTAAAACATGGATTGAATTTATGAGCTTGCGCGCTCTGTTAACATTGCTACTGCAGGTAAANTCTTACCTTCTACAAATTCTAAAAAGGCACCGCCACCCGTAGAAATATACGAAACCTTATCTGCGATTTCATACTTATCGACAGCAGCCAAGGTGTCGCCACCACCTGCTATTGAGAATGCATCACTATCAGCGATGGCTAATGATAGCGCTTTAGTGCCCGCACCAAACTGGTCGAACTCAAACACGCCTACTNGCCCATTCCAAATTATCGTACCCGCACTTTTCAGTATTTCCGCCAAGCTCTCAGAGGTTGCCGGGCCGATATCAAAAATCATATCGCCTTCATCTACCTCATCAGAATTTTTCGTTGTCGCAACTGCAGACTCTGAAAACTCACTACCAACCACGACGTCTGTAGGCAATGGGATATGAGTCTTTTCGCTAAGAGCTTTAGCCTTGGAAATTAAATCTTCTTCGCACAAAGACTTACCAACAGCCTTGCCATCAGCAGCTAAAAAGGTATTAGCAATACCGCCACCGACAATTAGCTGGTCAACAATATCAGAAAGTGACTCAAGCACTGTTAATTTAGTGGAGACTTTGGAACCACCAACAATAGCAACTAAAGGTCGCTTAGGTTCTTTTAATGCTTTTCCTAAAGCATCCAGCTCAGCAGCAAGCAAAGGGCCTGCGCAGGCAACAGGGGCAAATTTGCCGACACCATGCGTAGATGCTTGTGCGCGATGAGCGGTTCCGAAAGCATCCATCACATAAATATCACAAAGCTTTGCATAGGCCTTTGACAAAGCCTCATCATCTTTCTTTTCACCAACGTTAAATCTAACATTTTCAAATAACACAACGTCGCCGTCATTCAGACCGTCTGTATCCTGCCAATCTTTTAGTACTGGAATATCTTTACCGAGCAGATCGGACATATGACTAGCAACGGGCGCCAGTGAAAAAGCCTCATCATACTCACCCTCAGTTGGTCGACCCAAATGAGACATAAGCATTACTTTAGCGCCGGCTTCCATAGCATGCTTGATTGTAGGCAATGACGCTCGAATACGTGCATCACTCGTTACCTTTCCATTTTTAACTGGAACATTCAAATCTTCGCGAATCAAAACCCTCTTTCCTTTAAGGTCGAGATCCATCATTTTAAGAACAGACAT
>NZ_LWFZ01001208.1:0-1162 GCF_001635225.1 Oleiphilus sp. HI0086 | reverse complement strand
CTGTATTGATAAGCGTTGCGAGTACTGAAGCATCAAGTTCGCCACCCTCTTGGCCAATACCGGTCAAATCCATCAGTTCATCAGTGAACACAGACAAATCAGCAGGCTTCTCAACAGGCGCCAAAACAGGTGCCTGCACTGAGCGAAACGTTAAATACAGCAATAAGCCCAGCGCTAGCATGAGCAGGAATAAATCAACAAATATGGAAGAGTTCGAGCCTTGCTCAGACACACCTTCACTTGATTGAAACTTAGCAAGTCGAAGTTTTTCAGACCAAGAGCTTGCGTCCTTCTTCTGAGCCTTCTCTGCGAAGCCATCGACTTTAGATAACATGGCCTTGAAATTATCAGCAGGACGCCTATGGCGTAAGTCTGAATAATTATCTGAGCGATTTAATGCACTACTCATTTACGTTTCTCAAGCAGTAGAAGTTTATTAAGCAGAGCGCTGAAGCCCAAATTTCACTAACATTGGCTTCTTCGAAGCTCGCTTTGGCTTTTTAGTGGTTTGCTGATTAGCTGATAATGCGTTCATGCTTTCGATGTAAGTCATCAAGGTCTCGCGAATCACCGCAGGCGTCCGACGCTCGTGAATCAGAACAATACCTTCTGCAAGCAAGGTAATATGCTGAACCTCTTTTAATCGACGCTGCTCCAGCCTTTCAGCAATCGGTTTGAATACAAAGCTCGCCAGGATTAAACCATAAAAGGTACTAACCAAGGCAAAACCCATAAGGCTTGCCGCCTCAGAAACGGCTCTGCCCTGCTCCAAGATAAAAGCTATATTGAGCAAGGCCAGCACGGTACCGGCAATACCAAAAGTCGGTGCAAGATTCGCCAGGGTGCGGAAGATGCCTATATAGCGCCCTTCATTTAAATTTACCTGGCTAATCTGCCAATTGAGAAGTGAAAGAATATCGTCGCTTGGCTGGCGATCCCTGATCATCTGCAGCCCCTTTTTCAAAAAAGGTTTATCCAGTTTTGATAAATCCCGGTCGATCAGGGTGTATTGGTTTCTAAACCAAAGCTGAGCAAAATGAAGAATGATATTGGCTTCGTTTGCCACGTCAGAGTGCTCGGCTTTATTTCTTGGAAAAGCTTGTCGAAATGCGGCAAGGCAATCGTCAAATGAGTGACTCAAGACAGCCCCGGTAAACGTTCC
>NZ_LWFZ01001207.1:0-1130 GCF_001635225.1 Oleiphilus sp. HI0086 | reverse complement strand
GCTTTGTCCTAACAAAGCTCAGGTTGCCTTATAAAGCTCGCGATTAAGCGGGCTTTTTTTTGGTTTAGCAACAAGCTACACTCGCCTTATGATTTATATTTTAATTGCCCTCATTCTATTTGTACTCATTACGCCAGGTATATGGGTTAAATACACCATAAAAAAATATGCTCAAGATTTACCTGATATTCCTGGTACCGGTGCTGAGTTAGTAAAACACTTATCTAAAAGATTCGAGCTAGTAGACCTTAAGGTTGAAGAATGCCCTGACGGGCAAGATCATTTCTCTCCACATGAGTCTACGATTAGGCTATCCAAATACATCTACGATGGGCGCTCTATTAGCGCAGTCGCTATCGCATGCCATGAATTTGGCCATGCGCTTCAGTATCATAGGAATGAAAAGATAGTCAGACTAAGAGAGCGGTACACCCCGATAGCATTATTGATAGAAAAGGCTGCGATCGCAATGCTTGGGATTATTCCGGTTCTTGTTGTTATTTTTAAGGTACCACAACTCGGAATTATTAGCTTACTATGCGGGCTTTGTGCTGTTTTTATTTCAGTGGCACTTCAATTAGTAATATTGCCTATGGAGTGGGATGCAAGTTTTAACAAGGCACTTCCGATAATTACCGAAGGTAACTATCTGCAAGATGATCAAATCGAGCCTTGCCGTAAGATTCTTAAAGCTGCTGCAATGACTTACGTCGCGGCAACTCTAGCAAGTGTATTGAATGTCTGGCGATGGCTAGCCATATTGCGGCGCTAACGTTCTATGGCGCTTGCCAGTCGCGCAATACCGGTATTTTGAAGATGGTTCCTTGCTTGTCTAGCGCAAGATAAAACTCTCCAATTTCTCTAATGACTAAGCCAGAGAAACCATCCCCTTCCCTTAAGTACAAATTATTAATCATGGCTCTTCGTGCGCTCGGTTCTGAAGAGTAGATATGACTGCTAAATTCTATTGTCGGAACCCCCCTTTGAAAGCTAATATTCATTTCACTTAGTAGAGGAAGGTCTGAAAATGCATTTGGTGCACTACTAATTTGTTTGCTTCTATCGCTCTCGTCGTTCACACTTGTCGGCAATATTTTTTCCTCGACAGCTTTAGAAACCGGGGCTGCTTC
>NZ_LWFZ01001206.1:0-1181 GCF_001635225.1 Oleiphilus sp. HI0086 | reverse complement strand
ACTACTGATAATCTATGACAGAGCTTAGCTTGTGCGTAGATTAGCTACTTGTTTCGCGAGACTCAAGTCGGAGTGCCATCTAAACGAAGTAAATTATGCTCGCTGCACGAAGAAAGATGTTGTTCTAGGGTCGATGTATCGGGAAGCGTCCAAGCAGGCGCAATTTCGATTGCTGGTACCAGCACAAAGTCTCGTTCCAGCGCATAAGGGTGAGGAATGCGTAAGTCAGGGTCGTCGCTTGATAGCGTTTCATCGTTATAGAATAGAATATCCAGGTCGATGATTCGCTCCCCCCAATGCCGAGTCTTTATACGCCCGAATTCGGCTTCAAGTGTTTGAGTACACTTTAACAAAGCGAGTGGTTCCAGAGCGGTTTCAAGCCAGATGACTGCATTGACGAAGTCATCTTGATCCTGAGGCCCTTGAGGGCAGCTACTGTATAGTGATGATGATGACATTAGCTTTAGTTCAGGATGCCGGGATAGGGCTTCTATCGCCTTTATTACTTGAAGACGAGGACTTTCCAGGTTGCTACCAATACCGATGAGTACTTGATTTAGTTTCATGACTAGCTTTTTCTTCTCGCCGAACAGTTCCTGCTGACTTATACCTGCAGCATTATGATCGCTTTGGACGTCGTGATTGTCGGGTCTTTCGGCGGTCAGCACCAGGTGTCTCACGCTTTTTTCGATGATTAGCTTTGTTATAAACAGCAGAAGGGTGCTTGATTTGGAATTCAGTCCACCACTTAGCGAGTTCGCCGACAGGTTCACCAGCTTGCTCCCGTAACAACAAAAAGTCATAGGCAGCCCTGAATCGTTGCTGTTCAGCGAGGTGGAAAGGCCGCTTGCCGTGAGTCTTAGTGAGTCTGATTTGGTATTCCCATATTTCCTTCATCATTAAGGTGAAGCGCTTGGGTATAGATATATGAGGTAGTTGGCTTTGAAGTGTAAGTTGCCCTGCTTGTTGTAATGCAGGAAATTCGGGAACGCCTTCTTCAATAAGTTGTGACCACAGTCTATCGACTTCAGGCCATAGAAGAGTTGCATACAGAAATGCTGGTGTGACGGGTTTTTCTTGATGAATTCGTTGATCAGTATTTGTTAAGCCTGCCTCGAGCATTTTCTTATAGATAGCACTCTTATCACTGTTTTCCAAGGTATGAGCAATAGCTGGGAACA
>NZ_LWFZ01001205.1:0-1104 GCF_001635225.1 Oleiphilus sp. HI0086 | reverse complement strand
GCTCATGTAGTTGGAAGATTTATGTTAAGGATGGCCTGGTAACCTGGGAAACCCAGCAAACTGATTATCCTCGTACGCGCCCTGACCTTCCTAACCACGAGCCACGCGGCTGTCCTCGTGGTGCGAGTTATTCCTGGTACATCTATAGTGCAAACCGCTTGAAGTACCCAAAGGTACGTAAAGCTCTATTGAAGCTATGGCGCGAAGCTAAAGCCCAGCATAGTGACCCGGTTAAAGCTTGGGAATCGATTGTTAACGATCCGGCAAAAGCTAAATCCTACAAAGAAAAACGTGGTATGGGCGGCTTGGTTCGTTCTGACTGGAAAGAAGTTAATGAGCTGATTGCTGCTTCTAACGTTTACACTGCTAAGAAATATGGTCCTGACCGTATTACCGGCTTCTCGCCAATTCCTGCGATGTCGATGGTTTCTTATGCGGCAGGTGCTCGTTACTTATCCTTGATCGGTGGTAACTGCCTAAGCTTCTATGACTGGTACTGTGATTTGCCACCAGCATCTCCTCAGATTTGGGGTGAGCAGACTGACGTACCAGAATCTGCAGACTGGTATAACTCTGGCTACATCATTGCTTGGGGTTCTAACGTTCCACAAACGCGTACACCTGATGCTCACTTCTTCACTGAAGTTCGCTATAAGGGTACTAAGACTGTATCCGTTACACCTGACTACTCAGAAGTTGCGAAGTTGACCGATGAGTGGATTCACGCGAAGCAAGGTACTGACTCAGCAGTAGCGATGGCAATGGGCCACGTTATTCTGAAAGAGTTTCACGTAGATAAGCCAAGTGCTTACTTCACTGAATACGTGCGTACCAAGACTGATTTCCCTTACTTGGTTATGTTAGAAGAGTCTGATCAAGGCTTACAGCAAGGTCGCTTCCTAAGAGCCTCTGATCTCGATGGTAACTTGGGTCAAGAAAACAACCCTGAGTGGAAGACGATTGCAGTTAACGATGCGAGCAATGAGTTGGTTTCACCTACCGGTTCAATAGGTTATCGCTGGGGTGAAAAAGGTAAGTGGAATATTGATCAGCTAGACGGTAATACCGGCGAAGAGATCAAATTAGGCTTATCACTAAAAGATA
>NZ_LWFZ01001204.1:0-38830 GCF_001635225.1 Oleiphilus sp. HI0086 | reverse complement strand
CTATCCGCATCAAATGCTAACTTACGACCCATATGCCTTTCTCAATGAATGTACTAATAAAAACTAATTATAGATTATTCTTGACCGGTCGTTTAGAAAAAAATACCATTCTAAACGATCAGTTAGAAAAATTACTAAATCCCGACCAATAACGAATAAGGAAAAACCCTATGAAAATATATGAGATGAGAATCGCACCGAACCCGCGCAGAGTCCGAATTTTCTTAGCTGAAAAAGGGATTACGGACATAGAGTTCATTGAGATCGACCTTCAAAAAGGAGAAAACCTAAACTCAGAATTCAAACAAAAAAATCCATTGGCTAAAGTTCCGGTTCTAGAGCTCGATAATGGCCAAACAATTTCTGAGTCCGTCGCCATCTGTCGATACTTTGAAGAGCTATATCCAGAGAAGCCTCTAATGGGTGAAACTGCTTTCGAAAAGGCTCAAATAGAAATGTGGCAACGTTGGGCGGAGTTTTACTTTCTGATGCCAACAGGTATGTGCTTTCAACACTCAAGCGGCTACTTTAAAGACAGAATGAATCCAATTAAGGAATGGGGAGCCGAGTGTGCCACTCATGTTAGAAAATTTATGACACACCTGAATAAGCATTTAGAGCACAATACATTTCTTGCCGGTGACACATTCAGCATTGCTGATATTACCGCACTCTGCACAATGGACTTTAATCGAGTGAATCAGATATCTATAGACAAAGAACAAGTTCACCTTCTGCGCTGGTATAAAGAAGTTTCCTCTCGCCCATCGGCTAAAGCCTAGGTACATATATGATTGATCTATATACATCACCAACCCCTAACGGACACAAGATTAGCATTGCGTTAGAGGAAATGAATATTCCTTACAAAGTAATCACTGTTGACCTATCTAAGGGTGAACAAAAAACGCCCGAGTATATCGCTATTAACCCGAATGGGCGAATACCGGCGATTATTGATCACGACAACGAAGGTTTTACTCTTTTCGAATCGGGGGCCATCCTGATCTACCTAGCCGAAAAGTCGGGAAATTTTTACGCACATACACCTAACGAGCGCGCGCTTATAAATCAGTGGCTAATGTTCCAAATGGGCGGAATTGGTCCAATGATGGGGCAAGCAAATGTTTTCTTTCGCTACTTTCCAGAAAAAATCCCCGCAGCTATTGACCGTTATCATAACGAGGTAAAGCGTTTGTTTGGAGTACTTGACTCTCACTTAAGTGAACATGAGTACCTGGTAAACAATTACAGCATTGCAGATATCGCAAACTGGGCTTGGGTTCGAACCCACAACTGGTCGGGTGTTGAAATCGATAGCTATCCAAACTTGGAAAGGTGGGTAAAAGCAATATACGAACGGCCGGCAGCATTAAGAGCCATTGATACGCCAAAGCGCCCTCGCTCAGAAAAAGTCGTTGCTAGTGGGCAAAAGATAATCGTTACCTGACAGACAGCGCTAATCAATTAAAAAGCGGGGAGCAGTGTGCTTCCTTGCGCACTACTCCCCGCTACCCAAGCTGAAGTCTTGCTGACCTCTTGGTAGGTTGATAAACCCTCATCACAGATGCTCATCCTTGAGCCCTACCCGCTTGTTCACGAAGTTAACAGCCAAATGCCACTGAAAGAATAATAATACTCGCTAAGCAGCATCCCTCGACTCCTCATGATAGATAAGGCTAGTTCGCTAGCATAAACTCTTCCGCGGCGTATCCCTTGCGTAAGGCAAAGCTAAATCCCTTTACTGCGTGAAGAACGTCTTATCTGGAACTAATGTTATAAGCAATTTTTGGGTGTGAATAGTTGTAGCTACAACCTTTTCAAAAAAATAGTCTAGTGATACTGAAATAACTTGGCCAGTACGCGGAAGGCCTTATCATTTGGAACAGAGCATATACTGAGCTTGTTATATATCGCCAATTTCTTTTTATTAATAGCTTGCTGGGAGATTCCCTTCATTTCAGATAATTGATTAACATCGTAAATTAACAGTTCTCTAGCAAGCTCCTGATCAGAGGAGCTGAGCTGTGCAAAAGGACTATCCCCCTCAATAAACGTATCCCCCTGGGCTGCGGATATAATCGCACTCCAACAAGGAGCGAAGCCCTTATTTTTATCCAAAACGGCATAACACCCCAGGCGCATCATTTTTGCTGCGCTCAAGTTATAAGAGTTTGGACTGGTTAGGATAATCACCTGGCCTTTGAACTGTCTACCGAGCCAGCCAACCAAAGCCCAATAATCAACCCCTGGGATTCCTGCATCGACGAGAAGAATGCTCTCGCTTCCCGCTAATAGAAGCTGCTGTTCAAGCTCAGGAGATATTTGGTTGAACGTCTCAAATTCGCACCCCAGCAATACATCTAGAGATATTCTTAGCGTATCGAGCAAGACCTGATCGGTAGAGATTACCTTAACGTGCACCTTCACTCCTAACAAACCAGACAAAGCGAATAGGTTTCGTCATAACTAATTTCTGCTCGTAGATTTGACGCCTTCGCCAACATGAAAAACTCTAGTTTTAAGCAAGCTAATTCTGCACCACGCTCAACACTTGATAGTAAGGGGTTAAAGTAATCGTTATATGTAAATCGCCCTCCAAGATCAAAGTGAATACACTCTCTTTGAGGCTGAACCATGTCTTTAATGTCATAACCTAAAATGGAGTAATAATCTTTAAGGGTCGCAAGCATCAACACCATTGCAGCCTCATTACTTTCAATATTGCGATCAAATCGTTTTTCGCTCTTGATACCGAACTGACGCAGCAACTTAGACAAACGAAAATTACTATTCATCGCTGTCTCAACTTCTCTAGCATAAACTCTTTTAACTGCCGCTATTATTCTCTGGCTTAGAAAACGCTTGAATTGCTCGCTATCCCGAATACATACCTCGTCCATATAACGCTTGGAGTGCAGCCAACCTCGCTCACATACAGCCAAATACTCTGCTGGAAATAACACCAATTGTTCTCGATGCTGTTTGCTTAATTGCGCTTTTTCAATCCCCTTTTTCAGAACAGCCAAGCGGTCATCTATAACCTGCTGAATACAGCTATTCTCACTCAAAAGCTCCTCACAGGCTTTACTCAATAAGCAGCTCAACACAGCATCCAGCTCCAGATTTTTTGGAGTCTTTGATAAGAGTTCACCGCTATCGATAAAGCTACTAGTCGAAACAACCTTGATATGAGGCCAACGCTGATCAGCTTCGTTTAAAAATGAATATGCCGAAAAGCTGGCGCTCTCCTCATCCATCACAACCAGAAAATAATCAGCGGGTTTATGTTCCAAAAAGGAAATAGCTGATTGAATAGAGTTTGCACTTTGTATACGCAGGCCTTTAAATTTAGCTACACGTCGCGCAGAAGAACATGCTAAAGAATCATCACTAACAAACAAGAAGGCTTTGTCTAATTGCAAGCGGGTCGAATTCCATGTCATCACTTAAATCCTTTTATGATCACTGACTACTAACCGAACAAACTTATCACAGGTGCCGAGACAAGAAAGCCCGACCATATAATTAAAGGGTCACGGGTCACATTCACCTTATAAGCATATTCCATCGGAATCCAGACCGAAGGTCAACCACTATTTACATTGCTATTTGAATTAAACCTTCTACCAACAAAATATAGAATAGGTATATTACCCACAGCCCAAACAAAAAAAGCAGGCTAAGCCTGCTTTTTCTTAAACAAAATGGGAAAACCTAAAGAGTTAACGCGTACCGTAAACCACCATAGTTTTACCCTTAACCTGAACTAATCCCTGATCCTCAAGGGTCTTGAGTACACGTCCAACCATTTCACGAGAACAGCCAACTATTCGCCCTATTTCTTGACGCGTAATCTTAATTTGCATGCCGTCTGGATGAGTCATCGCATCAGGTTCTTTACATAAATCCAGTAAAGTGCGTGCAACACGACCCGTTACATCAAGAAATGCTAAGTCACCCACCTTACGCGTTGTCTGTCGCAAACGACTCGCCATTTGCTCACCAATAAAATACAAAATACGCGAGTCTTGAGACGATATTTCCCGGAACTTGTTGTAGCTGATCTCAGCAACTTCACACTCGGTTTTGGCTTTAACCCAGGCACTTCGAGAGTCCAGATTATCAAACAAGCCCATCTCACCGAAGAAATCACCGGCATTCAAATAAGCCATGATCATCTCACGACCATCATCATCTTCAATGATTACCGTTACCGAGCCTTTAATAATATAAAATAAGGAATCACTTTTATCGCCGGCGTAAATGATTGTACTTTTACTAGGGTATTTTCTACGATGACATTGCGATAGAAAGAAATCGAGGTGCTTTGTTTTACTTTCTATCGGTTTGAGTATTGTGGACATTCTAATTTACCTTTTTATTTGCTTACTTATCGTCAAGCGTTACTTCCTGTAATAGGCCAAAACTGAATCTTTATTCACTTTTTATCAGCAAAAACCGTAGCTTAGCCTACTATAATTCAGCTCAAGCACAAGGTTTTTCAATTCCTTTTTCGTAATAACCTTAAGTAACTCTTTGATACTTTTAAAAAGTATAGATCAAAAAAACAATTCCACAGTGATTATTAATTAGGGATTTATGTTACTCTGCATCATCATTTTGTAACATACACACTAGAGCAAGTGACATTCGAGGAACCAACAGTCCTCTACTCGCTTTTTTAAGTACTTCTTCGACGCAATTTCGCTAATTCAATTCTCATTACGAATACTCATTAGGTACACACATGAACGTAACAATTAATTGGGGCGGTGACGCCAAATTTGTAGGTCAATCAGGCTCAGGTCATGAAATAGTAATGGATGGCCCTCCTGACCATGGCGGAAAAAACCAAGGCCCTCGACCTATGGAAATGCTGCTACTAGGTTTGGGTGGCTGCACATCATTTGACGTCATGAGCATTCTGCAAAAATCCCGTCAAAACGTAACTGACTGCCAAGCAATTATCGACGCAGAACGTGCCGACGAAGTCCCCAGTGTTTTTACCAAGATCAGCATCCACTTCATTGTCAGTGGTGAGCAGCTTAAAGAAAGCCAAGTAAAAAGAGCCGTTTCTCTCTCTGCTGAAAAGTATTGCTCTGCTTCGATTATGCTTGAGAAAGGCGGTGTGGAAATCGCTCACAGCTATGAGATAAAAGAAGCCTGAGCCATAGTTCTTGAATATATAGAGCGAATTAAACTCACTAATTCGCTCTATGCCTCTTGCTATAAATCGATATAAGCAGAGACGGAAGAGCCCTGAACAAAATCGACCTTCAAGTGCTTCATTTTTTGCAGACAGATGGCTGTGTCAACGGCATTAGCCAAGACTTTCTTACCTAAATAGTGAGCGATTTCTATAATCGAATCCGCCGCCTTTTCATCACCTTCGGCTTGATTCAGCTCTTCCATAAACGACTCATCAATTTTGATCATATCGAAAGGCAACGCTTTGAGAAAGGCAAACGGAGACCGCTCTGAGCCAAAGTGATCGAGACAAAATTTGAAGCCTTCCGCTTTTAATTGGTTCATATAAGCCACCGCAGAGTGAATATCTTCAATCGCTGCGCAGTCATATAGATCAAAACATACTTTTCTAGCGGGAATTTTCCCTGCTCTGGAAAGAGAAAGCATTTGTTCAGTAAACTCTTCATCGCATAAAGAGTAACCACTAATCTGCACTCGGACATAGTTCTCATCATCTAAAACAGGGTGCTGATGTGCCTGCAAGGCTATCAGCTGCGCAATCCACCATGCATCCAGCTCTTTGGCATCTTCATCGCCACTGACCTCAAAAGGCGATTGCCCCCCCTCAACAAAGCACAACAGGTTCACGTGATTCTGTAATACGCTATTGCTGCTCGACGCATCGGCCTCACTCTCAGTATTGTTTAAACACTCCACAACCTGCATCTTCAGCTCAAGCGTCAGCGCACTAAAATCTATATCTTCAGGTAAAATGTTTTCTGACTCGTCAATATATAAAGTCGGGATATTGTCTGAATTGGCGACAGGCTCTGGTTCATTAACACGAACGCCATCCGAGGCAAACTCGTCTTCAAGCTCATTTCGATACTCTGAATCTGATCCATCGACACCCTCATCACTTTGATGTATTCGGGCAAAGCTCTCTTCAATTAACTCTAATGCAGCACGAATCATTGACTCTGGGTTATAAAACCCCATATGCGCCTTACTTTCACCAATCAACACTGACAATGCAGTCTCTTCAGACTCACATAGAGTCTCCAGCGTATCCTGGCACCGCAAACCTAAAAACTCTTCGCCATGGTCAACCGTAAATAAGACGAAGTCAGAATCATTAACCCGCCCTAAAACACCACCACCAAGCATACCACTCAATTGACCTGCAACATCCTTAGCGAAACTCGGCTCCAAACTTGCTGCATCATCTGTTTTGGTATCGTAAAAACGAATATAGAGTAAGTAACACTCTGCAGTTCGCTTGCCTTTCTTCATCAAGGTTCTAACCTGACGACAAAACTCTGATTTACGTATTAGGCCTGAACCTTCGTCATAATTCGACTCATACGCTATCTTGTCGTAAACCTCGGCAACCATATTGTCGAGGCTCTGGTTAACCATGGGTAGTTCATAATCAAAATCCAGAGATATTCGCCGGTCTCTTAGGTACGTCGCAAACTTTAGTAAGCCCAGCTCAATAACTTTCATACCCTGATGGTTTACACATACGAACTTGCTATAGCCTTTCGCTATCCAGACCAAGCGCATGTATTGCGGTTCCTTTCCTTCTCGCTCAAGTTGCAGCCAAGTACCCGTTTCAATAGATTTTGCTTTTAGAATCCAGGTTTTGAGCTCTTGAGACTTAGTAAGGTTTCGTTGCACCAAGTCATCTTCAGTCTCTGGCAGGTCTTGTAACTTAGCTTGCACCATATTATGGCAACCACGTGGCGCATTTTGAATAAGATGCTTTAACGACTCTCTTACAGTGCCAGACGCTTCATTCGTTCCCGATACCTGTTTCAGACCTTCTTGAATAACAGGAATAATTTTCTTAGCATCAACGGGGATTTCAGGATTGTCTCCAAAAGCAATTAGACGATCAAGAACCGATAAATAAGTATGCCACTGCTCACTATCTTCACCATATTTTATATGGGTGAGGTTCAGCAGTTCCTTCCAGCCATTTTCAACCAACACACTAACGGCTGATGGAACCTGCTTTCCAGCAAAACGTTGATTAAGTGCTGTTGCAACCGCAACCTTGGCCTCATCAACCTTATGCACACCATCAGCAGCGGCTGCCACTCGCTCTACATTCTTAACATATAGCTTGTTTTGCTTCTCGATCAATTGGTCCAATTCTGCCAGGACGCTATCGAATATTTCAGTATCTTGTTCAAACTGCTCAACAATCTGCTCTACTAATTCTGACACCTTTCGCCGGCTTGCAGGGTTCAAGGTAACACCTTTTGCGCCAAGCTGAGCAATACGGTTCATAACAGCTCTGACGGAGCTATTATGATCTTCAAAGAAACGCTCATCTTTCAGTAGCACTTTCAGTACTGGTACTTCAAGTTTAAGTAGGTGCTGTTTTGCTTCAGAACTAATACGGGGGTTATTCCGCATACTGTAAAAAAAGCGATCTACGACATCGATAGCAACCTTCTGTTGCTCATCGAGTGCTTTTTCAGTTCCCTGCTGTTTGAAGCTCTCCTCTACTCGGGACATCAAGCTAGGGCGTTCTTCCAGCTTGTCAGCATCACTAGCACCTTGAAGCTCAGCAAGGCCTTCGGTGAACTCTCCTTGCGAGTAATTCTCTAGTGGAGCGCTGGCCTCACCTAAGCGCTGACTCTGTTCAGCTGATTTTTTCCGCAAAGATCGCATCAAACCCACAACATTATTTAGCGCACTTTGCACTTCTGCCTGATTTTGTTGGAATGGACTATCGCCACCCATTTGATTTGCTTGACCGGATAGTGTTCCTAGACCTGGAGCCGCACCTGAAGGAGAGCTTGCGGACTGAAAAGGCGGCGCTGTTAATGCAGCGCTTTGAGTATCAGCTTGCCCGGTTCCACCACCAAGAGATTCGATAAAGGAAGAACGCTGCTCTTCTAACGGGGCACTTGGCGCTCCCAAGGCATCTTGGTTTTGTTGAGTTTCAGCGGAGGTAGCTAAACTTGCTTGGCTTTCTAAACTGGCTGCCATAGGGGACGCTTCCGGCACATAGCCTGGCCTTCCCGCCACACCAGGCCCACCTGCAGAACCACCCTGAGCTGAATTTTCTTGCTCTTGCGGTCTTTTCTCCTGAGAGGGCTCTGGTTTTGATCGCTTAGGTTTAGCTTCTGCACGTGACTTGACTGCCTTAGCCAGATCCATATTCGGTAGAATATTATGGTTAACCAAAATCTGGTTTAAACCTAAATACAAACTATCAAGCGACGTCATTACCTGCTTTTCAAACACCTTGAAAACCAGTTTCTCTAGTGCCCCACCCAAGCGCAGAGGTATAACGGCGGCATGAAAAGCACTCACCAACAATGCTGGGCCAAAAACACTTTGGTGATGGTTTTTATCACCAATTCCTACCGCATCCAAACGGACTTTAAGAGGTAATAATTCGGCACGATATTGAGTTTCACATTTGGTAATCAAGACCCTTGAAGTCAACCAGTCTTCAAAGTCACCTTTATCGACAAGCGATAGGGTATCGCTCATTTTTGTAGACATATCCAGATGCTCTTGATATGCCCCTAAAGGATCTTGCACTCCAATTGAAAAACCAGCTTGCAGTTCACGCTGACTCTTCTCTACTTTCTCAGCAGCGGCCATTAGCTCATTGGCTTTTTGGTCACTTTGGGCCTGTATTGAAGCTTGCTTTATTTCCTCAATTAAAACTGGCCAAAGGTCTGTCATTAAGGGAAGTGTCGTGCTATGAATCCTTTCTATACACTCCTCAACAATCTTTTTGCTCTCTTCGCTTGGTGCCGAACGTGCACCCTGGTTCATAGCAACCAAAGCACGGATAGCTTGAGGTTTACGCTCAGTAAAGCGAATACCAAAAGCTCCTGTCATCATATGTGCGAGATGCGCACCGATGTGAAACTCTTTACCACGCAAGTCCTTAAAAGAAAGGTCCAGTAAATCTTCTTTTCTAAGTATGGCCAAAAAGTCGATATACTCACGATCAAATTTGAGAAACATACCGTCAGGGCAATAGTCTGCAATCACACAAGGAACATGGTGGGTTTTACCTAAGTGCAGTATTGCCTCATGATGAATCGGTCGACGAATACTTGAGCGACGTTCCTGACTCTTGTTCATTGCGTAATCCGCTGTTGTTGAGTTCGATTAATATGGTCCATGAATAGTCTAAATCTGTTTCATCAATACTTTTGCATTGCGGCTAGAGTTATAGTTTTTCCCGCCAGGCAAGTGCTCTGAAGAACTCAAGCCGAAGCCCCGTTCTTTAAACCATTGTTCAGTCTTAGTTGTTAACACAAATAAACGGGATAAGCCTAGAGACCTTGCTCTATCTGTTACAGCTTCTAACAAACGATCTCCACGGCCTTTTTGTCGATAATCCGGATCGACCGCGAAACACGAGAGTTCACCGGCCTTGTCTTCAGTAAAAGGATATAAACCAACACAAGCTATGATCGCGTTGTCACGAGCCTCAACCAGAAAATAATCTAATTCCGTCTCAAGTAGCTCTCGTGAGCGTCTAACCAAATAGCCTTGCTCTTCAAGAGGACGAATCAGGTTCAAAATACCGTTCGTATCTTCCAGTCTCGCTGGCCTTATTTGGTCAAAGACTTCGACACTAACCATTGTGCCATGACCATCTCGGGTAAATAACTCTTCAAGCAAAGCACCATCATGAGCATAACCAAGCAAGTGAGCTCTAGTCACACCAGCCTGGCAAGCTATCGCAGCGGAATATAGCAAATTCAAGGGAGTACCCGCGTCAATTAGCTCAGTACCAGCACGTTTTGTGTCGACAAGAGACAAGGCCTCTTCAGCCGTCAGCTGCTTTACTGCTGTGCCTTTTTCTGTCGAAATAGGGCTTTCACTACCTAGAAATATCAGCTTATCTGCTTGTAGCCTTACCGCTAAGTCCCCTGCGAGCTCTTCGTAGCTTAAATTGAAAATATCACCACTCATAGAGTACCCAGTTGCAGGAATCAAAACGATTGAGCTTGACTCTAAGCTCTGGGTAATAGCCTCGACTTCAATCTTCCTGACATGCCCCGTATGGCCCATATCGACACCTCGACTCACACCATGAGGCTTTGCCATAACAAAATTGCCACTGACTACTCGAATTTTAGCCCCGTGCATTGGCGAATTCACAACCCCCATAGAGAGGCGAGCCTCGAGCTCCGAACGAAGTCTTCCGTAGGCTTTAAGCACCGCAGGCATCATTCTTTCTTCCGTTACACGAAGGCCCAAGTGAAATTTTGAACGTATCCCCCGGTCGGCAAGCTCCTCATCTATTTGCGGACGAGCCCCAAAAACAATAGCCAAGCGAATACCCAAGCTATTTAGCAAACTAATATCATTGATAATATTCGCCAGATTATGGTTTGCTAGCGCTTCTCCGCTTAGGGCGAGCACAAAAACCTGATTACGGTGAGCATTTATATAGGGGGAAGCATTTCTAAACCAGCTCACCCACTCTTTCATTTCAGTCATCTATTTATGAATACCTGAGTTGGCAGCGTATTAGCGCCAAACTTCGACGAGTTCTATTTTCTCATTAGCAAAAAAGTAATCTGCAGTCCCACCGCCAAAAATAAGCGTCACTTCAATTTTTTGTTCGTCAGCAGATTTCAACAAGCCCTGGTAGGTTTTGCCATCCTTGAGTTCAATTCTTACTTTACGGTCGACGAATTCGGATAAAACCATAATATCAGTTGGCTGATAGCGTAAATTACTCAAAACCACTGTCGCCTGACCGCTGCTCTCTGGTTTTTTAGGTTTCTCTTCAAGCACTGGCTCAGGCCGATAATAACTGCCATCTAAAAACAGCTGCAACGATTGACTCATTTTGCCGTTGATATTTGCACTTATTGCTAGACTAGACACTAGTTCCTGATCATAAAGTCGTTCTAACTCTCCCAACCTTATCGGCACAGGAGGTTCAACTTTTAACTTCAAGACACCGCCTTGCAACAATTTATCACGATATAAATCTTCGACAGCCTCATTTGCCAGCATTCCTATCCCCGCCATACCTATTCGCCAAGCTTGAGAAGCATGTTTTGCATAGGCCTCAGGCTCTAAGCCACTCTCTTCCGTGCATAAGTTCACCATACGACGAGCATAGCCCGCATCTAAATGACTCATTTCTAGGTTATGAATATTTATTGCTGACACATTTCCCGTTTCAATTACGGTATTAAGCCCTTCCAAATCCAGACTTAGGGCCAACTCTAACTTTCCGATCTTATCGATGTCTATCGACAGCGTAATCATATCTTTGCCGCGGGCTTGCTCATAATAGATGCGACCCGAAGCCGATAGCTCTTCTATCCCCATGGCTTTTAAAGCTGAGAAATCCAGAGATGAACGATCTCCGCAAGCAAACAAGCTCATTGGAACCAACACCTTATCGCCAATAAACAGAGCCATCCATTCATCAAGACCGCGCCCCTTAAAAGGCATTCGCAAGCCAGAGTAGCTCATTGAAATCGGAGCAGTCAATTTGCCTACTTTTAAGCTAGGCAAGGCTGTCATCATTGAAGATGCATTGCCTAAACCGAGCGTAAGTTTGTCTATATTAATCGGACGCTTCAAACTAAAAGGCGTTAAAACAAGTCCCTCAAAATGGATATTCCCTTCAAAGTCAACCGATAGCCAGGAATAGCTTAACGAAAGGCTTTTACTATGCTCTTGTTTAAAACTTTCTATAAACTGCATCGCAGAGTACGTGGCATAGGCCTTGATGCCTGCTACAAGGAGCAGCCCAAGAATCAATAAAGCCCCTAACTTCTTAATCATTTCTTATGTTCCAAGTAACTTATCCAACTTCGTATACAAACTATAGCAAATATTCTAAGAATTTAACTTTATCTTCAGATATTTAGGTCTAAGCTAAAATCTATAAGCTGTAGGCAATTAATGGGTTAATCACTGCCAATTCAGCATTTCACCATTTATATAGCTAAAGTCGAAGTTAGACCCTTACCATGAAGCACTCAGATGATGTATCCAGAGCAGTAGACCTTCTGAAAAAAACGCTGCCGGAAATGAACAAACGAAATATCGCTACTACGCCTAATAATTATGCGATTTGGTATGAGTTCGTCGTGGGTGACAACCCGGAACTTAGCAAAGCAATTCAAGAACTGGATGCTAAGAAGACAAGCTATACCACGGAAACCCTTCAATCACTCTATGAGAAATATATTTCAGACGCCCACGAAGCTGCAGTCAATAAGCTGAGCAATAGTGTTAAAGAAATTATTCATAACTTTCTCAACAAAGTTAATAAGGAGGGTCACGGACTAACTGATTACGCGCAGACCTTATCGTCGTTTTCTGAGAAAATGGAAGGTGCCAGTGACATCAGTGATATAAAGTCACTCATTAGCCATCTGCTAGATGAAACCAAGAAGCGTGAAAGCGCTACACAGAGTATGCAAACTTCCCTTGAAAGCATGGCGCTTGAAATGAAAAAACTCAGGGCCGAAGTATCAAAGCTTAACTCTGAAGCAACAACAGATTCCCTCACAAAGGTGAACAATCGCCGTGCCTTTGATATGGAGATAGAAAACTTTATTTCTTCCAGCAAAGCCGAGAAGAAACCATTATGCCTACTGTTAATCGACCTGGATGATTTCAAGCGTTTTAATGAACAATTTGGTCATACAATTGGCGACAAAGTTCTTCGTTTTGTCGCGACACTCTTAAAAAACAACATTAAGGGCTGCGACTCGGTTGCTCGGTTTGCTGGCGAACAATTCGCAATTCTACTGCCTGAAACGGCCTGCGAAGGAGCTTACATTGTCGCTGAGAATATTCGTGAGCGCTTATCGAAACAAACTTTATCAGACAGCGCAGAAAAGATTGAACTAGGAACTGTCACAGCTTCGATCGGTGTCGCCGTATACAAGTATGGAGAGAGTGCAGAGCAGCTAATTCGTAAAGCTGATAAGTTCATGCACGAGGCAAAACGTTCAGGAAAGAATAAAGTTGTGGGCGGTTCAAATGTAGGTTCTGACAGCAAAGAGTCATCAAGTACGCTTATTTAAAACAATCAAGCGGCCATAATTACTGACCGCTCAGCACACTAAGTACTAGTCATTAGTAATCAGCGTTCCAACACCTTCATCTGTAAAGATTTCCAAAAGTGTTGAGTGGCTAACTCGACCGTCAATAATGTGCGAACTCTTTACTCCGTTTTTCACAGCCTCTAAAGCGCACTTAATTTTCGGCAACATACCGCCGTATATCGTTCCATCAGCAATCAACTCATCGACCTGAGCAGTTGATAAACCTGTTAACACCTCTCCCGATTTATCCTGCAGACCAGAAATATTTGTCAGTAGAATAAGTTTTTCTGCTGCTACCGCCTCAGCTACTTTTCCAGCAACCAAGTCAGCATTGATATTATAAGACATCCCATCTTCACCGACTCCGATCGGTGCAATAACGGGTATCACATCACTTTTGGTCATCATATCAATAACCGAGGTATCGACCGACTTGACCTGACCAACATGACCGTAATCTATAATTTCTGGTCGATCAACTTCTGGAGTTATTTTATCGACATGAA
Organism: Oleiphilus sp. HI0086; assembly: GCF_001635225.1. Taxonomy (NCBI): domain Bacteria; kingdom Pseudomonadati; phylum Pseudomonadota; class Gammaproteobacteria; order Oceanospirillales; family Oleiphilaceae; genus Oleiphilus; species Oleiphilus sp. HI0086. The sequence goes on along the minus strand of NZ_LWFZ01001204.1, from coordinate 25,062 downwards.
GTTTAGTTGCCTTGATCAGGTTTGCATCCTTCCCTGTAAGACCTATTGCCTTACCTCCATTGCTGTTAATAAGAGCAACAATTTCCTTATTCACTTTTCCGCCCAAGACCATCTCGACCACATCCATCGTCTGGCTATCGGTGACACGCATACCATCAACGAAGTGGCTTTCAATATTCAAACGCTCAAGCAAGTCACCTATTTGGGGGCCGCCCCCATGCACAACAATCGGATTGATGCCCACCAACTTCATCAACACAACATCTCTTGCAAAGCTGTTCTTTAAGTCTTCGTTCTCCATGGCGTTGCCACCATACTTAATCACCAAGGTTTTACCTGAAAAGCGCTGAATATAAGGCAGTGCTTTGCTTAATACTGAAGCCACCTGGCCAGCAGATTCTCTTGTTAAACTCATATTTTTCCTAACAAACAATAAAGGTCAGAATGGTTGACCTAAAAATTACATTCAATTGATGGATCGACTATCTGAAGCTGCGTCCTAAATATCGACTTCACTTCTTCTAAAGCTGCCTCATTATCAGCCTCGAACCTCAGAACCAATACGGGAGTGGTATTGGATGCACGACATAAACCCCAGGCATTTGGGTATTCGACTCGTAAACCATCTATCGTGGAAATATTTCCACCAACAAACTGGTCTTTCAAAGCACACAGACTTTCAACGATCATAAATTTAGACTCATCTGTCACACTGATATTTATCTCAGGCGTACTTAAGTCTTCAGGAAAATCGGCAAATACTTCTTCAGAAGAGCGATCTTCAATACCCAAGACTTCTAATAAACGAGCGGCAGCATAGAGACCGTCATCGAAGCCAAACCAACGCTCTTTGAAGAATACATGACCACTCATTTCACCAGCAAGTAATGCCCCGGTTTCTCTCATTTTAGCTTTCATATAAGAGTGTCCGCTCTTCCACATTACCGGGCGACCGCCATAACTGCTAATCAAACCATTAAGGCGTCGAGAGCATTTAACATCAAATAAGATATCTGCTCCCGGGTTACGGGAGACAACGTCTTTGGCGAACAACATCAACAAACGATCAGGCCAAATAATCTTACCTGTATTGGTTACAACGCCCAAACGATCTGCATCGCCGTCGAAGGCTAAACCGATATCCGCATCATGCTCTTGCACTGCGGCAATCAAGTCTCTGAGATTGTCTGGGTTACTAGGGTCAGGGTGATGATTAGGAAAACTACCATCAACCTCACAATGCAATGGAATAACTTCACAACCAAGTTCTTCAATTAGTTGTGGCGCAACCTTCCCGCCCACGCCGTTACCCGCATCCAATACAACTTTTAAAGGCGCAGCAACAGCAATATCATTTAGAATTGTGTCCATGTACTCTTGGGTCACATCGCTATCTGTACATGAACCTTCTCCATGCTCAAAGTCCTGCAACAAGATACGGTTGTAGAGCTTTTGAATATCATCGCCAGCCAAGGTTTTACCATCAAGCATGATCTTAAGGCCGTTATAATTAGCTGGATTATGACTGCCTGTAATCATCACACCACTTCCTGTTTTAAAGTGGTGCGTAGAGAAATATAAAACCGGCGTGGGAACCTGCCCAACATTGACGACATCCAGGCCGGTACTCAAGATCCCGCGGATCAATGAATCCGAGTACGGTACGCTAGAATAACGACCATCAAACCCGACGCATATCGCGTTTTGCCCTTGAAGAAGCGCCTCACTTGCAATAGCTTTACCTATTAACTCTACAAGCCCTTCGTTTAAGGTTTCGTCAACCACACCCCGGATATCATAGGCGCGGAAAATAGTCTGGGGAATATCTATATCCAGACCTTGCACTTCCGAAACCATATCATCTGTATCACCAAGCGCTCCAGAGCCTTCTGCATCATTTAACACATCCAAATCAAGCAAATCATCATCAAACAGAGGCGCATCATCTTCTACGTCATTCGAAACAGGAGCTGTTTTTTTAGACTGCTCTTCTTTTGGCTTATTAGCGGTCTGTTGCACAGACTTCTTCGCACTCGCGGATAAGTGCTTTATGTGTTCAGATACAGCTGACGACATTGCTGTGAACTCTCCAAAGGAGAAGGAGGCACGCCCAGTTTTGCCACCCGAAGCAAGCCCAGCTGCCATTTGACTAACTTGAAGAATATCTTTACGAACACTTAGCATGTTCATCCGAGCGATTAACACTAGCCCAAGAATTAGCACAACACCTACCCCAAGCAAAATAATCATCACCATTATTCGGTCAATCTGTAAGGACTTTCTAGCATCAGGAGCGTAGGTAATTGTGACGCCAGGCACACTGGTAGCACTCTTTAGTTTATTTGCCGAGTTGCCTTTTCCAAAGGATAAGATCGCTCGCCCGGACTGAGATGCCAAAGCCACCTCACCAGCACTTGCCGCCTCACTCTGCTTGAGAGTTGACTCGATGATATTCAACTGAAATATAGCCAGCATAATATCACCAGACAACGCTTGTGATTCACGTTGTTTTACAGGGCTTGCAAACTGAATATACCAAACACCTTCGTTAAAGAAGGGTTCTATTAATAAGCTCTCTTTCTTTAGCGAACGCCTCAGCAAGTCGATACTGGCAAAAGAAAGCGCTGGGTTATTTTGTCGCAAACTTTCTAGCTTGGAACTAGGCACCTGATAAACAGCATCAAGCTCTGCCCAAAAGCTCTTAAGTTGACGACTTGATAAGCCTTCTTCGCCAGAATCTTGTAAAGATATATTGGCTACACTTCGCTTTTTCGCATCTATGTAAGCATTAAAACTTTGAGCCAGAGAGTCTAGACGCTGTTGATCTACCTCTGCATTAAATGCAATTTCATTTTGACGTAGCGAGAACTGGTCAATTAAAAAATACGATACAGTCAAGCCTATCAACACAAGTAAGGCCGGTTGGTATATCCACGATACCAGGCTTTTTCCTACTTTTGTTTTCTTTGAAGATTTGACTTTCTTCGCAGGCTTCTTGGCTGCCGCCTCTTCTTTAGTGCTATCTTTGACAACCGTATCTTTCTTTTTGAACATGCTCAAGCTCTCACTCTATTGTTACTATGCTCTGCCAGTCGAACCAAAACCGCCCTCACCGCGAGCACTTTCCGTAAATTCTTCAACAACCTCAAATTGCGCCTGAACAACCGGCACAAGCACTAACTGCGCAATGCGTTCACCAACCTCAATAACAAAGTTTGAGTTCCCCCGGTTCCAGCAAGAAACCATTAACTGCCCTTGGTAATCTGAGTCGATCAGGCCTACCAAGTTGCCCAAAACAATACCATGTTTATGCCCAAGTCCGGATCGCGGTAATATCATCGCAGCCAGATTCGGATCTTCGATATAAATAGACAACCCTGTAGGTAACAAAACGGTTTCACCAGGAGCCAGCTCTATGCTTTTATCTAAGCAAGCCCTTAAATCTATTCCAGCAGAGCCTTGAGTTGCGTATTCTGGCATGGGGATTTCTGAACCCAAGCGTTCATCCAAGATTTTTACCTGTAGTGTTTGTCGCGTCATTATCAGATCTTCTCAATATTTATTTACTGTCGACATAAGTTTAGATGCTTCTTTCGCTTTGTATATGCGAGTTTCGCTAAGAAGCGCTTCCATCCATTTTTTTTGCTATATCCTTTACTATTTCTTCAGCTAAAGAGGCTTTGGACTGCTTAGCGCAAGCCTTTTCATCTTGCGCAGTAATTATCCATGCCTCATTCTGATCACTGTTAAAGCCTATCTCGGGCTTGGATACATCATTCGCTATAATCATATCCAAGTTCTTACGCTTAAGTTTGTCTCTGGCATAATCCAACACATCATGTGTTTCTGCAGCAAAACCAACGGTAAAAGGACGTGACTTTAATGAGGAAACTGTCGCTACAATATCCGGATTTTGCTCTAAGGTAATAGTCATCGACTCGCCTTCATCAGGCTTCTTCTTTATTTTCTTTGTTTGTATCGTCTGAGGCCTGTAGTCCGCCACCGCTGCACACGCAATGAAAATATTATTTGAACCGCCAAGCTGTGCCAAAACAGTATCCCTCATTTCTACTGCTGACAATACATTCAAACGCTCAACTCCATCGGGCGCGTCAAGTTTTGTCGGGCCAGAAACCAAGGTAACCTTTGCCCCTGCACGAACACAACTTTCAGCAAGTGCATAGCCCATTTTCCCCGAGCTGTGATTACTAATATAGCGGACCGGGTCAAGCGCTTCCTGTGTTGGTCCGGCAGTGATCACTACCTTACGCCCAGCCAATAAGCTAGATGGTTCTTTAGTAATTAATATCTCTAGCGACTCACACAGCTCCGCGGGCTCTAACATTCTGCCAGGACCGACATCCCCACAGGCTTGTTCTCCCTGTGCTGGCCCCAGGATTGTCACTGCAGACCCCAGAGTTTTAGTCAATTCAGAAATATTCCGCCGAGTCAGTGGGTTCAACCACATAGCCTGATTCATTGCAGGCGCCAGGAATACCTGAGCAGTACTAGCCAACAGCAAAGTATTAAGCAAGTCGCCCGCCATACCTTGAGCATATCTCGCTAAAAAGTCAGCTGTGGCTGGAGCAACCAAGATAAGATCTGGCCATTTTGCCAGTTCAATGTGACCCATTCCTGCTTCTGCATCGGAGTCTAACAGTTCAGTTTGGACGGGGTTACCAGACAAAGCCTGCAGGCTAAGTGGGGTAATAAATTGCTGAGCTCCCCTACTCATCACAACACGTACTTGTGCGCCAGCCTTAACGAGCTGCCTGCACAGGTCTGCAGATTTGTAAGCTGCGATACCGCCGGTTATCCCAAGTAATATCTTTTTGCCGCTCAGTTTGGAGCTCATACCTACTTCCCTTCACGATAAAAGCGAAAAGATACCACTCATAGCCCTCGATTTCACGCTAAACCAAGAGTTTATTAGGAGTTCGGCGTCAAGCACTCTCATGCGAACTGCTCACTCTGCATTTTTTACAGGCAAAAAAAAGAGCGCTAAAAAGCGCTCTTTTTCAATAAGCTGATACCACGAGGGTAGCATGCTCATCGAGAGAAATTACATAGGAGTAACGTTCTCAGCTTGTGGACCTTTCTGACCAGTACCAACTGTAAATTCTACAGTCTGACCTTCAGCAAGAGTCTTGAAGCCATCAGATTGAATAGCGCTGAAGTGTACAAACACGTCTGGGCCATTTTCCTGCTCGATGAAACCAAAACCTTTAGATTCGTTGAAAAACTTAACTTTACCAGTAACTCTATCTGACATAATCATATCCTGACTAAAAAACTAAAACATAAAATCGCCGAAAAACTGGATATAACTTATGCTTACCGGGTTGAACACTATTACTAGCAAGTCTAAACACAGAACATAAAAAAATAGCCGGGCTTTCTAGGCTGCCTGCAGTATACTCTATTAAATCTTAAATACAAACCTCATACATAAAGAGTCACAAAAAGTAAACATTCCCTACCGCCTATATTAGCTACTACCTTATGAATAAAAGCAAACGCACTGAAATTTTTACACGCTTACGAAATGAAAACCCATCCCCCGAGACAGAGCTGAACTACAGCTCCCCTTTTGAGTTACTGATAGCTGTCGTCTTATCAGCCCAAGCAACTGACAAAGGTGTAAATAAAGCAACCGATAAACTGTTTCCCATTGCCAATACCCCCGAAACAATTAGAGACTTGGGCCTTGATGGCTTAAAGGCTTATATAAAAACCATTGGCCTGTTTAATGCAAAAGCAGAAAACGTCATTAAAACATGCAACATACTGATAGATAAGCATAATAGTGAGGTCCCACAAACCAGAGAAGAGCTTGAGGCTTTGCCTGGTGTAGGAAGAAAAACTGCAAACGTGGTATTGAACACGGCATTTAAACAAGTTGCCATGGCCGTCGACACGCATATTTTTAGAGTGTCCAATCGGACAAAAATCGCACCCGGTAAGAATGTACTGGAAGTTGAAAAGAAGCTTCTTAAATTTGTTCCCAAAGAGTTCTTATTAGACGCTCACCACTGGCTTATTCTTCACGGACGTTACACATGCGTTGCCAGAAAACCTAAATGCGGCGCCTGCTTAATTGAGGACTTATGCGAATTTAAAGAAAAAACCGGCGAGTAATTACTTACTAGCCGGTTACAATAATTATCCTGAATTAGGGGCTACTGTCGAATACCTTCGATGTTCAGCTCAATTTCTACGTGTGTCGAAGCAGGGCCCAAGTTACGGGTAATACCGTAATCAGCAAGCTTTAAGCTCGTCTTACCGGTGAACCCAGCTCGATAACCACCCCAAGGATCTTTCCCTTCACCCACCTTTTCAACCGGGAAACTAATACTTTTACTTACCCCATGAAGCTCGAAATTCCCCGTTACTATCGCACTATCTTCATCAATCGCCTTAAAGTTCGTACTTTTAAAGGTCGCAAGCGGAAACTTCTTAACATCTAGGAAGTCATCACTTTTTAAATGCTTATCACGTTCAGCATGATTGGAATCAATACTATCAGTTTGAATTGTCACATTAATTGAAGATTTTTCAGGTGCTGCAGCATCATAAGAAAAACTACCGTCAAACTCATTAAAGCGCCCTAAAAGCCAGCTATAACCCAAGTGCTTTATCTTAAAGGAAACAAATGCATGCGCGCCCTTTACATCGATCGCATAATCAGCGGCATTCGCAACACCTACTGGGCCAAGAGTACCAAGCGCCAATAGACCAGATAAAATTAACTTCTTCATATTATTCTCCTAAGTTGGATTTGAGACTTATTTCCCCGACCGTAACATTTTGACCAAGGTTGTATCTTTATCAATAAAATGGTGTTTTAAGGCACCTGCCACATGAAGTATTACCAAAACAATCAAAGTCCAGGCGAGATAAAAATGAATTTCGCCTGCTATATCTTCCTGGTTCTCGATCAAAGAAGGTAGTGCTGGCACATCAAACAACTCGAACACGCCTACACCTCGACCGTCAGCAGTAGAAATAAGATAACCACTACTCATTATCAGAAACATAAGAATATATAACATTAGATGCACTAGGTGCGCCACCTTGTGCTCGAACGCCTCACCTTTACGCCCACTTACCTCGGGTTGTGGAACAATGTTAATAGTGCGCCAAATGACTCGAAATATGAGCGCCAAGAGCAGACATACACCAATACTTTTATGCAGATCCAAAGAGCCCTTATACCAGGAATCATAATAGCTGAGCTCAACCATGTATAAACCCAAGCCAAAGAGGAAGAATATACTAACAGCCATGAGCCAATGAATTATAATAGCCACCAAACCGTAAGAACTTACTGTATTCCGGATCATCACACATTCCTGCTAAACAGAAGAAACAATGATGTCACTATAGATCAAGGACACTTGTGCGGAAATATAAAATATGCAGAAGCGTTGTGCATAATTGCACACAGAGTAAATTGGGGTGCGCGCTCTTATTCTAGAAACAAGAGAGTTTTATATCATAGCGAGTATGGAAACTAGTTATGAGAAGATAATAAACGGCGTAGCGATAATTAATAGCAGAATTAACAGCAACAGCGAGTTAAAAACAAACTGAAGCCTTTTATAAAGCGGGCGATTCCGCTTTTTAAAGGCCTTCGACCATTCAAGAAAAGGTGTAACAGTGCTGAATAGGCGGTTAAAAAAACCTTGGCGATCTATCGATGTATTAGGCACTAAAGTTGCGCGTGCCAAGAGCTTGTATACCCAGTTAATCCCTCGACCAAATATATTCATTGGACGCTCAACATCAAACATTAGAATCAGTCGATAGTCTTCGGTATTGTTGTTCACATAGTGAATATAAGTTTCATCAAAACAAAATGCCTCACCATCCCTCCAAGAATAGCTTTTGCCATCAATATTGATAAAACAGGCATCTGAGTTAGGTGTAGATAGCCCAAGCTGATACCGGTATGAGCAGGCAATGGGATCGCAGTGGCGAGTCAACTCTGAGCCTGGAGGCAACAAAGTAAACATTGCACCGTTTACTGAAGGAATGTTTTTTAGCAGCTCAACTGTATTAGGGCATAGCTTCTTTGCAGATTCATGCGTGTAACCATACCAGTTGACATAGAATTTACTCCAACCATGCTTATAGAAGGTTCTAAAGCCAACATCATAGTACGATGCAGAGCCTTCTTTGGTTGTCTTCTCAAAGTAACCCTGCTCTCTAAGACTCTCCGCCTCTTCACGCACGAGTTCCCACTTGTCAGTAAGGGACTGAAGCTCAGCAAAATCATCAATATTAACAATCGGTTTACGATAATTTCGCTTGGTCGACACATACAGAAAACAATTGAGAGGAGCAAAAATTGGCCAAGCTTTCCGGAGATATTCGCGAAGATTCTTATAGCGCACCTCTCCTCGATAGTTATACACATATACACAGCTGACTGTACTCAGTGCCACAACGAGAAGAATTACTAACAGAGCAAGGCTCATCGGTACCGACCTTATCTACATATAAGCCTGAAAGATAACACCTCAAGGGGCTCTTTGTAGAATTTAAATCTACAAAACTAAATATACTGTGAATTAGAACGGAATATCATCATCAAAATCATCACTAGGAGGCGCCATTGCTGGAGCGCTTTGCGGAGCGGCTTGAGGCGCTGCCTGAGTATAAGCCTGGCCGCCCTGTTGTGGCGCGCGCTGATAGCCTTGTTGAACCGGCGCCGCCTGCTGTGGCTGCGCATAGCCCTGCGGTGCAGCCTGTGCTTGTGGTGCTGCTTGAGGAGCAGGCTGTGTCTGATACCCGCCTTGCGTGGCTGCTTGCGGCTGATCAAATCCACCCTGCTTACTATCTAGCATCTGCAGTTCGTTCGCAACAATCTCGGTGGTATAGCGGTCTTGTCCGCTTTGATCTTGCCACTTTCTGGTCTGCAACTTACCTTCGATATAGACTTTAGAGCCTTTACGCAGATAATCTTTTGCAATTTCAGCTAAACGATTAAACATAACAACACGATGCCACTCCGTTTTTGGCACCATCTGTCCACTGTTTTTATCTTTATAACTTTCATCCGTAGCAATATTCAGGTTTGTGACCGCTGAACCTTGCGCCGTCATGCGCGCATCAGGATCTTGCCCTAAATTACCGATCAAAATTACTTTGTTTATACCTCTTGCCATTACCTTTCCCCGAATTATTTTTTGCTCTAATCTAATTATTGTCTCATGCTTAACGATAGCATTCCATAACCGAATCCAGCTCCTGCTGATTTAGTTTACCTTTGATTACTTTGAGATAAGCCACCTTATCTTCAGGCACCAAAACAACCTCTTCAACACCTCCCACTGAGCTAAGCCTATCGGTTATTTCCTGAGCCTGAGAGTCTGCCAAAGCTGAGAAACTTAAGGTCATACCTGTTTCAGAGCTTGGGTTAGCCATGCCGCGAGCAAATAGAAACCAGCCAAGACAAACAATACTTACCAGCAGATAAACGCCTGACTCATCATAGCTACTTAGAACCCAACCACCTAACACCCCCCCAACAAAGGCACCAAAGAACTGGCAAGTTGAATAAACCCCCATCGCCGTTCCTTTGCTTCCAGCCGGACAAATCTTACTGACCAAAGAAGGCAAACTCGCTTCGAGCAAGTTAAAAGCCATAAAGTAAAAAAACAAGCTAAGCCAGAAATATAAAAACTGGTTCTGAGTCAAACTAAAACTCAGTGACGAAGCCAGAAGAAGCAGAATTGCGAATAAAAAAACCGGCTTCATTTTCTGCTTCTTTTCACCAATGATAATAAAAGGAACCATTGCGAAAAATGATGTCACCATCACTGTTAGATAGACCAGCCAATGATCCTCGCCCGGCATATTAATTTTGTTAAGCAATGACATGGGGACAGCTATAAACAAAGCTGTCAGGCAAAGGTGAAGTGCAAAAATGCCGATATCAAGGCGAACTAGCTCTTTATGTTTTAAGACGTCCATTAACTGGCTCTTGAACAAACGGGTATTCCTGTCGGATGCACTCTGAACAGGATTCGGCACAAAGAAGTACAGCCAGAACATTCCGAACAGTGCCAACACAGCAGTAAACCAGAAAATCCCCTGAAGCCCAAGAACACTTCCCACTAAAGGCCCTATAACCAAGGCAACAGAAAAAGATACACCAATAGACATACCAATAATTGCCATCGATTTGGTGCGGCTCTCTTCACTCGTTAAATCACTTAGCAAAGCCATCAAGACACTGGCAATTGCCCCTGCCCCCTGAAGGAATCGGCCAAATATCACACCGTAAATTGTCGTTGAAAGTGCCGCGACCAAACTGCCAATGAGAAATAGGAGCAGCCCGAAGAAAATCAGTTTTTTGCGACCAAATCGGTCAGACAGTGCACCAAAGGGAACTTGGAACAGCGCCTGGCTCAAACCATAAGCACCAATAGCAACACCAATTAGAATTTCACTCGACCCGGCTAGCTCCTGCCCATATAAAACAAAAACCGGCAAAACCATAAACAAGCCAAGCATACGCGAAGCATATAAAAGAGCTAAAGAAATTACCGAGCGCTTTTCACTAGCAGTCATTATTTTGTATACATTCATCAAATTATTCGGGCAGCCATTCTATCATTAAGACCCACTGCAAGGAATCGCAATACAGGTCTAATAAGTACTAATGAGCGCTTACACCCCATTAGCGTAATATGTCATACAAGTTAGCGTCTAAATTGCTATAATCGACCGTTTTTAAGCATCGGTTAGTAGATTAATGGATAAGATCCTCGTTCGTGGCGCAAAAACACACAACCTAAAAAATATCGACCTTACAATTCCTCGTGATAAGCTAATCGTAATAACCGGTTTATCTGGCTCCGGTAAATCATCGCTCGCCTTTGACACGCTTTATGCTGAAGGCCAGCGACGTTATGTCGAGTCTCTGTCGACTTACGCTCGTCAATTCCTGTCGATGATGGACAAACCTGAAGTCGACCATATTGAAGGTCTTTCTCCAGCCATATCCATCGAGCAAAAATCCACCTCTCACAATCCACGATCTACTGTCGGTACGATTACTGAGATCTACGATTACCTGAGACTATTATTCGCTCGCGCAGGCGAACCTCGATGCCCAGAGCATGACGCACCACTCAATGCGCAAACTGTTAGCCAGATGGTTGATAAAGTGCTTGAGCTTCCTGAAGAAAGCAGGCTTATGCTGCTCGCCCCAATTGTCCAAAACCGTAAAGGCGAACATCTTCATGTCTTCCAAGATCTCTTGAGCCAGGGATTCATTCGCGCCCGAATTGACGGCATTATTACTGACCTCGATGACACGCCTAAGCTTGAGAAGAATAAAAAGCACACCATTGAGGTGGTCGTTGACCGCTTTAAGGTTCGCAACGATATCCAACAACGTATTGCAGAATCCTTTGAGACATGCCTTGCTCTTACAGATGGCATTGCAGTTGTTGCCCCAATGGGGGAAGACGACAGCCAGGATGAAATCATTTTCTCTTCACGATTTGCCTGCCCACATTGTGGTTATGCGATTAGTGAGCTTGAGCCTCGTATGTTCTCTTTTAACAATCCTGCCGGTGCCTGTAGCTCCTGTGATGGCTTAGGCGTTAATCAGTTTTTTGATCCTGAAAGAATCGTACACAACCCTAGCCTGACACTTGCAGAAGGCGCAATTAGAGGTTGGGATCGACGCACAATCTACTACTTTCAACTCTTAAGTAATGTTGCCGAACACTATAATGTCGACATCTCGCAGACCTATGAAGAGCTGCCTGATAGCTTTAAACAAATCCTATTGTACGGAAGCCAAGAAGAAGAAATATCCTTCACCTATGTCAATAGTCGTGGCGACAGCGTACAGCGCTCACACGTTTTTGAGGGCGTCATCCCTAACATCGAAAGACGCTATCGAGAAACCGAATCAAATATGGTTCGGGAAGATCTTGCCAAGTACCTAAACAACCAACCTTGCCCAAGCTGCCATGGCACCCGCTTAAAGCAAGCATCGCGGCATGTTTACATAGACAAAGACTCACTACCCGACTTAGCCAAGCTCCCCATTGGTACTGCTTTGGATTATTTCGAAAACCTAGAACTTAGCGGTCAACGAGGAGAAATAGCTGACAAGATTCTAAAAGAGATCCGCTTACGATTGGAGTTTCTAGTGAACGTAGGCCTAGATTATCTAAATCTGGAACGTAGTGCCGACACATTATCCGGCGGCGAAGCCCAAAGAATACGGCTAGCAAGCCAGATTGGCGCCGGGCTTGTGGGCGTCATGTATATTCTGGATGAACCATCGATCGGACTTCACCAACGGGACAATGATCGCCTCTTAAAAACACTCACTCATCTCAAAGAGCTAGGTAATACTGTAATCGTTGTTGAACACGACGAAGATGCTATCAGACTTGCCGATCACGTCATTGATATCGGCCCGGGGGCTGGAATACATGGTGGCGAGATCGTCGCCGAAGGTACACCTGATGAAGTTATGTCGAACCCTGCATCCCTAACCGGCCAATATCTGTGTGGCAGCAAACGAATTGAAATCCCGGATGAACGCCATAAACCAAATAAGAACAAACAACTCATTCTGCAAGGCGCCAAGGGAAATAACCTTGAAAACGTTACACTTGAAATTCCAGTTGGCTTATTTACCTGCATTACTGGTGTTTCAGGCTCTGGTAAGTCAACCCTGATCAACTCAACGCTTTACCCCTTAGCGGCGACTGAACTAAATAATGCCACGACCTTAAATGCAGCAGAGCACGAAGCCATTCACGGCATGCACTTTTTCGATAAAGTTATCGATATTAATCAGAGCCCGATCGGACGCACCCCAAGATCAAACCCCGCGACCTATACAGGACTGTTTACACCTATCAGAGAGTTATTTGCTGGCACTCACGAGGCAAGGTCTCGTGGATATAAACCAGGCCGCTTTAGCTTCAATGTTAAGGGTGGCCGCTGTGAGGCCTGTCAGGGTGATGGCGTCACAAAAGTAGAAATGCACTTTCTACCTGATGTCTATGTCCCTTGTGATGTTTGTAAGAGCAAGCGATACAACAGGGAAACACTAGATATCACCTATAAAGGGAAGAATATCCACGAAGTTCTGGACCTTACTATCGAAGATGCGCGTGAATTCTTTGACGCGGTTCCCTTTATTGCCCGAAAGCTTCAGACCTTAATGGATGTTGGCCTGTCGTATATCAGACTTGGTCAAAGTGCGATTACACTATCTGGCGGCGAAGCCCAGCGTGTCAAACTAGCTAAAGAGCTTTCCAAGCGAGATACAGGTAAAACCCTCTACATCCTTGACGAACCAACTACTGGCTTGCACTTCTATGATATCCAGCAATTACTGACTGTTCTTAACAGGCTTAGAGATCACGGCAATACGATTGTCGTAATCGAGCACAATCTAGATGTCATAAAAACTGCTGACTGGATAGTAGACCTAGGACCAGAAGGCGGTTCGAAAGGCGGTCAAATCGTTGCAACAGGAAGTCCTGAGCATGTCTCAGAGGTCGATGGTTCATTTACTGGACAATTCTTAAAGCCAATACTGGCCAGGAAATAAACAAAACAAGGCCTACGGGCCTTTCAGACTGCTGACAAACCTCGGCGTACTTTTTAGGACGCGCTTCTACGTGAATGAAATAGTTTTTTTCACTGTAAACTACTAAAAGATTTAAAAAATCGACCTATTTTGAGGTTGTTTTTTAAACGATTTATGCAAAACAAAACCTCGATATAAAATACCGGGGTTTATCAATACTCTGCAAGGCCTACGGGCCTTTAGCCTTATTTATTCCAGATACAAAAAAACCAGCACTAGGCTGGTTTTTTTACGACGGTGAGTAATAGACCTACTCGTCGTCATCCTCGAAGGCTTCAACCACTGGGCGGTCAACTAGCTCAACGAACGCCATTGGCGCTGCATCACCAGAACGGAAACCACATTTTAGAATGCGGATATAACCACCTGGGCGATCTTGGTAACGAGGACCAAGCTCATTAAACAATTTCGCTACAACAGCATTGTCACGAGTACGAGCAAAAGCCAAACGGCGATTTGCAACTGTATCGTTCTTCGCTAACGTAATCAAAGGCTCAGCTACACGACGTAGCTCTTTAGCTTTTGGCAAAGTTGTTTTGATTAACTCATGCTCAACAAGAGAAGCTGCCATATTTTTGAACATGGCTTTTCTGTGCGAGCTATTTCTATTAAGTTTACGACCACTTTTACGATGACGCATTTTATAATTCCTTACCTATTCAAACCGAGGATGACTTAGCCACCCAGTACTCGGTCATCACCTTTCAAACTAGCTGGAGGCCAGTTTTCAAGACGCATACCTAATGAAAGACCACGAGATGCTAGCACATCCTTAATTTCTGTAAGAGACTTCTTACCCAAATTAGGCGTTTTTAGCAGTTCAACCTCAGTACGTTGAATTAGGTCACCAATGTAGTAAATATTCTCTGCTTTCAAACAATTCGCAGAACGAACGGTTAGCTCTAGATCATCTACTGGACGAAGCAGGATTGGATCGACTTCTTCCTCTTCCTCTTCTTGAACTACTTCTTTTTCGTTATCGAAATCAACGAATACAGCAAGTTGTTGCTGAAGAATTGTAGCTGCACGGCGGATTGAATCCTCAGGATCAATAGTACCGTTAGTTTCAAGATCAATTACAAGCTTATCGAGGTCAGTACGTTGCTCAACTCGCGCATTCTCAACAGAGTATGCAACTCGCGAAACCGGACTATATGACGCATCCAACTGCAAACGACCGATTGCGCGTGTTTCATCATCATTATTACCACGCTGGTCAGCTGGCTCATAGCCACGACCGCGACCAACACGTAGCGTCATAGTGATATCACCATTGTCGCTAAGGTTGCAAATAACATGATCCGGATTCATGATTTCAACGTCATGATCCAACTGAATGTCACTAGCCAAGACTGGGCCTGGCCCCTTCTTAGTAAGCGTCAAACTAGCTTCATCGCGTGAGTGCATGTTTATAGCCAAACCTTTAAGGTTCAAAAGGATCTCAATAACATCCTCTTGAACACCTTCGATTGCGCTGTACTCATGCAATACACCTTCGATTTCTGCTTCTACAACTGCACAACCCGGCATTGATGACAAAAGAATTCTTCTTAATGCGCTACCAAGCGTATGGCCGAAACCTCGCTCTAATGGCTCTAGAATAACTTTTGCATGTGTTGCGCTTAAACCTTGAACTTCAATGTTTCGTGGATTCAAGAATTCATTAACTGAACGCTGCATATATGCCCCTATACCTTATGTTGTATCCGATGAGATTACTTAGAGTAAAGCTCAACAATTAGATTCTCGTTGATGTCCGAAGGTAGCTCTGAACGCTCAGGAACAGCTTTAAAAGTTCCTGTGAGTTTATTGGTATCTACGTCGATCCACTCAACTGCCCCGCGATTAGCTGCTAACTCAACAGCGTTTTTAACACGCAATTGGTTCTTAGCTTTTTCGCGAACAGCAACAACATCACCAGCTTTAACTTGGTAAGATGCGATATTCACTACCTGATCGTTAACAACGATTGCCTTGTGGGATACAAGCTGACGTGATTCTGCGCGAGTAGAACCGTAGCCCATACGATATACAACATTATCAAGGCGTTGTTCCAGCAACTGAAGCAAGTTTTCACCTGTAGCGCCTTTACGGCGTGCAGCTTCTTTATAGTAGCCACGAAACTGTTTTTCAAGAACACCGTATAGACGGCGAACTTTCTGCTTCTCTCGTAACTGGGTACCGTATTCAGACAAACGTCCGCGACGAGCACCGTGCATACCTGGAGCAGTTTCTAAGTTACACTTTGAATCTAGCGCTTTAGCGCCACTTTTCAAAAATAAGTCAGTACCTTCACGGCGTGACAGTTTACATTTTGGTCCAATATAACGAGCCATTTGCTAATCCTCTAAACGCGACGTTTCTTAGGTGGGCGACAACCATTGTGTGGAATAGGTGTCACATCCGTGATATTTGTGATTTTATAACCACAAGCGTTTAAAGCGCGAACAGCGGACTCGCGTCCTGGTCCAGGACCCTTAACTTGAACTTCTAAGTTCTTAAGGCCGTATTCAGCAGCCGCATTACCGGCTCTTTCAGCTGCTACCTGCGCAGCAAAAGGTGTACTTTTTCGCGAACCACGGAAACCTGATCCACCAGCAGTTGCCCAAGATAGAGCGTTGCCTTGGCGGTCAGTAATGGTAACGATAGTATTGTTGAATGATGCATGGATATGAGCCATACCATCAACAACAGTCTTTTTCACCTTTTTACGGGTACGTGTACCTGGCTTTGCCATTACGAATTCCTATTATTTACGAATTGGTTTACGAGGGCCCTTACGGGTACGTGCGTTCGTTTTGCTTCGCTGACCGCGCACAGGCAAGCTGTGACGATGACGAAGACCACGATAACAACCCAGGTCCTTCAACCGTTTAATATTCATTTGAAGTTCACGACGCAAATCGCCTTCTACGGTCAAGTTATTGACCTCAGAACGCAATATTTCTAACTGCTCTTCAGATAGCGTGCTAACTTTAGCAGTACGGGCTATACCCGTTGCATCGCATATTTTTTGTGCAGTAGTTCTGCCTACACCAAAGATGTAAGTCAGAGAAATTACTGCGTGTTTATTGTCGGGTATATTGACACCGGCTATACGTGCCATCCATCTTACTCCGCTTAATTGGTAGCTAAATTGAGCAAATGCTCTACGCTACTGTTTAGTTACCGTCTGATAAAAAGGGCGCAAATCATACAGCCTGATTAAATATAAATCAAGCTATATGCAGCACACTTTTCATACAACACCAATTAACCTTGGCGTTGCTTATGACGAGGCTCTTGACAAATAACTCTTACAGAGCCATTTCTTCTAATAATTTTACAGTTACGGCAGATTTTCTTTACCGAAGCACGAACTTTCATATGCTACTCCAAAAACTAAATTTTCAACTCTTCGCGATTAACGCTGCATCCCACCATTACCGTAACCTTTAAGGTTCGATTTTTTCATCAGTGACTCATATTGATGGGACATTAAATGAGACTGAACTTGCGCCATGAAATCCATGACTACGACCACAACGATCAACAGGGATGTACCACCGAAATAGAATGGAACATTTGCCCAAACAACCAAAAACTGCGGCAACAAAGAAACTGCGGCAATATAGGCTGCACCGAAGATTGTCAAACGTGTCAGTACGCTATCGATATAGTTTGCGGTCTGCGCCCCTGGACGAATACCCGGAACGAAAGCACCAGACTTCTTAAGGTTATCTGCAACTTCTTTTGGGTTATACATTAACGCTGTATAAAAGAAGCAGAAGAAGACGACTGCAATGGCAAACAAAATAACATACAGAGGCTGACTCGGCCCAAGCGCTTGAGAAACATTAGCTAACCACTCCATGCCCTCGCTCTGTCCGAACCACTGCCCCATTGAAGCAGGAAACAACAATATACTCGAAGCAAATATAGGCGGGATTACGCCAGCCATATTAACTTTAAGCGGCAAATGGCTTGACTGCTGAGAGTAACCACCACGTGCCTGTTGTCTTTTTGCATAATTAACAGTGATGCGTCTTTGACCTCGTTCGATAAACACGACGAAGGCAACGATAGCAACTGCGAATACACCAATACCTAACAATGCAAGGATATTTAATTCTCCCTGCCTTGCAGCTTCAAACGACTGACCGAACGCACCTGGTAAACCCGCGACAATCCCTGCAAATATCAACAAGGAAATACCGTTACCAATACCACGCTCTGTAATCTGCTCTCCCAACCACATAAGGAAGACAGCACCACAAACAAATGTAGAGATCGCAAGGAAGTAGAAACTAAAGCTATCAGTGAAGGTCACACCTTGAGAGGCAAGACCTACCGACATACCTGAAGCCTGTATCAACGCTAAAGCAACTGTGCCATAACGCGTATACTGACTAATCTTTCTACGACCCGCTTCGCCTTCTTTCTTAAGCTGTTCAAGAGTAGGGCTTACAGCAGTTAACAACTGCATAATGATCGATGCAGAAATATAGGGCATGATTCCCAAGGCGAAGATACTCATTCGCTCCAATGCACCACCAGAGAACATGTTAAACAAGCTCAAAATAGTACCTTGGTTTTGCTCGAATAGCGCGGCTAGTCTCTCTGGGTTGATGCCTGGCACTGGAATGTGCGCACCAACTCGATAAACCAGGATTGCAGCGAACACAAACCATAATCTTGATTTGAGTTCTGCAAAACCTTTACCTACGCCCGAAGGCAATGCGTTTGACTTCGCCATGGGTATTAATCCTCTACCTTTCCGCCAGCAGCAGTAATTGCTTCACGAGCACCTTTAGTTACTTTCAAACCTTGAATAGTAACTGCTTTAGATAACTCGCCCGACAAAATAACTTTAGCCTGCTTAGCATCACGACGAACCAAGTTTGCGTTTTTCAACGCATCCAAGTCGATAACATCAGCTTCGACAGCTGCTAATTCGTTCAAACGAATTTCAGCAGAGTACTTAGCTTGACGTGAACTGAAACCGAACTTTGGAAGTCGGCGTGCTAGAGGTTGCTGACCACCCTCGAAACCTGGCGCTACAGAACCGCCAGAACGAGACTTCAAACCCTTGTGGCCACGACCACAAGTTTTACCAAAACCACTACCAATACCGCGACCTACACGTCGAGCTGTAGGCTTTGATCCAGGAGCTGGACTTATTGAATTAAGACGCATTTTATTCTCCTTCAATCCTAACCATGTAGTTAACTTTGTTAGCCATACCGCGAACTGAAGGTGTATCTTCCAGCTCTACAGTCTGACCAATCTTACGTAGACCAAGACCGGTAACACACGCTCTATGAGCAGGTAAGCGACCAATCGGGCTACGGTACAATGTAACCTGTATTGTTTTCTTAGCCATGACCTTATCCTGTAATTTCGTCTACAGACTTGCCGCGCTTAGCAGCAACGTCTTCTGGTGACTTCATTGCACTCAAACCTTTAACTGTTGCGCGAACAACGTTAACTGGGTTTGTAGAGCCGTAGCACTTAGCAAGTACGTTTTGAATCCCTGCGACTTCTAGCACTGCGCGCATTGCGCCGCCAGCGATGATACCAGTACCATCTGAAGCAGGCTGCATATAGACCTTAGAGCCACTATGCTTTGCAGTTACAGGATATTGCAAGGTTGTACCGCTAAGAGGTACGTCAACCATATTCTTGCGAGCTGCATCCATTGCTTTTTGAATAGCGATTGGAACTTCACGCGCTTTACCACGACCGAAACCTACACGACCTGCACCATCACCAACAACAGTTAGTGCTGTGAAACCGAAGATTCGACCACCTTTAACAACTTTTGCTACACGGTTAACTTGTACAAGTTTTTCCTGTAGCTCTGGACCGTTTTTGTCTTCTACGCTCATCGTAATGCCCCTTAGAACTCTAATCCGGCTTCACGCGCAGCGTCAGCCAATGCCTTTACACGACCGTGATATTTAAAACCAGCACGATCAAATGCTACTCTTGAAACACCAGCTGTCTTTGCTCGCTCAGCGATCAAAGCACCAACTTTAGTAGCCGCGTCAATGTTACCTGTACCTTCGCCGCGAAGATCTTTATCCAGAGTAGAAGCAGAGGCTAAAACCTTGTTTCCTTCACCTGAAATAATCTGTGCGTAGATATGCTTAGGTGTACGATGAACTGTAAGTCGGGTCTCACCCAAAGCTTTTAACTTAAAGCGAGTTTTTTTCGCTCTACGTAGTCTTGATTCTTTCTTAATGCTCATAGCTTCACCTATTTCTTCTTAGCTTCTTTGCGTCTGACATGTTCGTCAGCAAAGCGTACACCCTTACCTTTGTAAGGCTCTGGCGGACGGAAAGCACGAATTTCAGCAGCAACCTGACCTAGCAACTGTTTGTCAGCGCCTGACAAAACAATCTCGGTCTGTGATGGAGCTTCAGCTTTAATACCTTCAGGAAGCTCGTATTCGACTGGGTGAGAAAAACCCAATGACAGATTTAGTTTCTTGCCCTGCATCTGTACACGATAACCAACACCGATTAGCTGTAGCTTTTTCTGGAAGCCAGTACTTACACCAGTAACCATGTTGTTTACCAACGCGCGAGTCGTACCAGACATCGCTCGTGAGAACTTGCTGCCATTTTTAGCAGCAAATTTAATTTCTGAACCTTCCTGCGTTACAGTAACAACAGAATTAAGATCCAAAGATAAAGTGCCTTTACCGCCCTTTACTTCAATTTCTTGCTCAGTTAGCTTAACTTCTACACCGGAAGGAAGCTGAACTGGACTATTAGCAACCCTAGACATGCCCTTCTCCTAGAAAACTGTGCAGATTACTTCGCCACCAATGCCGGCATTACGCGCAGCTCGGTCGGTCATCACACCTTGCGAAGTTGAAATAATGGCAACACCCAAACCACCGCGAATGCTTGGCAGCTCGTCTTTACCTTTAAACTGGCGTAGACCTGGACGGCTAGCTCTCTTAATTTCTTCGATGACTGGCTTGCCTTCGAAATACTTAAGATCAACAGTTACCTGTGCTTTTACCTGACCATCAGTGTTAAAGCCTTCGATGAAACCTTCTGACTTTAATACTTCTAGTACTGACACCTTCATTTTAGAAGAAGGCATTGTGACAGATTGCTTCTCAGCCATCTGTGCATTACGAATACGTGTGAACATATCCGCAAGCGTATCTTGCATACTCATCGTATGAACTCCTAGTCTTTTTAGTTGTGCAGTATCAAAAACAAGCCGGAAGGAAACCCCACCAGCTTGTTATGGTACTTACCAACGTTTCTTTACTGGTATTACCAGCTTGCTTTTTTCAGGCCGGGCACATTACCACTCATTCCCTGTTCACGCAATTTAATTCGTGAAAGTTTGAACTTGCGGTATACGCCATGTGGTCGACCTGTCACTTGACAGCGATTTCTAAGTCTGCTTGGACTAGCGTTACGCGGTAGCTTTTGCAATTGTTTCTGAGCTTCCCAACGATCTTCATCAGAAGTATTTTGGTTAGAGATAATTGCTTTTAGCTCCGCACGCTTCTCAGCATACTTGGCTACTGTTTTTTCGCGCTTTAGTTCGCGCTGCTTCATTGAGATCTTAGCCATTGCTTCTTACCCTTATTTTTTGAACGGGAAGTTGAAAGCGCGAAGCAAAGCTCGACCCTCATCATCCGTTGCAGCAGATGTAGTAATAGTAATGTCTAGACCACGAATCTTATCGACTTTGTCGTAATCAATCTCTGGGAATATGATTTGCTCTTTAACACCCATTGAATAATTACCACGTCCGTCAAATGACTTCGAGTTTAGACCTCGGAAGTCGCGGATACGCGGAATAGCGATACCAACTAAACGCTCGAAAAATTCCCACATACGCTCGCCACGTAAAGTAACTTTACAGCCGATCGGATAACCTTCACGAACTTTAAAGCCAGCTACTGACTTACGAGCTTTTGTAGTCACTGGCTTTTGGCCAGCTAATTTCTCAAGATCAGCGATTGCGTTCTCTAGCATTTTTTTGTCTGCTAGCGCTTCGCCAACACCCATATTAAGGGTAATTTTCTCAATTTTCGGTACTTGCATTATGCTCTTGTAATCGAACTCTTTTTGCAGTGCAGGTACCACTTCGCTTTTATAAACTTCTTTCATATTTGCCATGGTTTATTACCTGCCTACTTATCTACGAGCTCGTCGTTAGATTTGAATACACGTACCTTCTTGCCATCTTCAAGGACTTTGAAGCCTACACGGTCTGCTTTGTTGGTTGTTGGATTAAAAATCGCAACATTAGAAGCCTGAATTGGCGCTTCTTTCTCAACAATGCCACCTGGCGTACCCAGCATTGGGTTAGGCTTAGTGTGGCGCTTAATCATGTTGATTCCAGAAACGACCAAACGGCCATCCTTCATCACACGATTAACTTTACCACGCTTACCGTTGTCCTTGCCTGCTATGACAATCACTTCATCGTCACGTTTGATCTTTTTCATAACCGGCCTCTCGTCCTTAAAGCACTTCAGGTGCTAAAGAAATAATTTTCATGTACTTATCGCCGCGCAACTCACGAGTTACAGGACCAAAAATACGAGTTCCAATCGGTGCATCACTAGCGTTTAACAACACAGCAGCGTTACCATCGAATTTAATTAAAGAGCCATCTGGGCGACGTACACCACTACGCGTACGCACTACCACAGCACTCATGACATCGCCTTTTTTGACTTTGCCGCGAGGTATAGCTTCTTTTACAGTGACTTTAATTACATCACCAATTCGTGCATAACGACGATGTGAACCACCCAGCACTTTAATACACATTACTCGACGCGCACCGCTGTTATCGGCCACATCTAGCATACTTTCCGTCTGAATCATCGTTGTTCTCCAAACCTTACCAGGGGTTAAACGTTAGATGCTTTTTCATCGATGTTTAGTAACGTGAAAGACTTTGTCTTCGAAAGAGGACGCGTCTCTTGAATTGTTACTACATCGCCGATGTTGCATTCGTTATTCTCATCGTGAGCATGTACCTTGGTAGAACGCTTAACGTACTTACCGTAGATTGGATGCTTTACACGACGCTCAATCATCACAGTGATTGACTTATCCATTTTGTTACTAACAACTTTACCATTTAAGGTACGAGCTGTGTTCTGTGCAGTATCAGTCATAATCATTCACCTGCCTTTTGCGTCAATACAGTTTTAATGCGTGCAATGTCGCGTCTATTCTGACGAAGTAAATGAGACTGATTCAACTGACCAGTAGACTTGCGTAGACGCAAGTTAAACTGCTCTTTAAGCAAACCAAGAAGATCCTGATTCAACTCGTCTACAGACTTACTTGTTAATTCACTTGCTTTCATTACATCACCGTCCTTTCAACAAAGGTTGTCGAAACAGGTAATTTTGCAGCTGCAAGAGCGAATGCTTCACGCGCCAGCTCTTCCGGCACACCTTCAATTTCGAATAAAACTCGACCTGGCTGAACCTGGG
Source organism: Oleiphilus sp. HI0086 (assembly GCF_001635225.1). NCBI lineage: Bacteria > Pseudomonadati > Pseudomonadota > Gammaproteobacteria > Oceanospirillales > Oleiphilaceae > Oleiphilus > Oleiphilus sp. HI0086. The sequence goes on along the minus strand of NZ_LWFZ01001204.1, from coordinate 1,957 downwards.
CAACCCAATATTCAACACTACCTTTACCTTTACCTTGACGAACTTCTAAAGGCTTTTGCGTAATCGGCTTGTCAGGAAAAATTCGGATCCAGATCTTACCACCACGCTTAACTTTTCGAGAGATCGTACGACGAGCCGCCTCAATCTGTCGTGCAGTAATACGCCCGCGATCGGTACACTTAAGACCATATTCGCCGAAGCTTATCTTTGCACCGCGCTGAGCCAGACCGCGGTTACGGCCTTTCTGCATTTTTCTAAATTTGGTACGTTTTGGTTGTAGCATTACTTGGCCCCTTACTTAGCAGCTTTCTTCTTGGTAGCTTTCTTCTCAGCACGTACCTGTTCGATACCACCCAGAATCTCGCCCTTGAAGATCCAAACTTTAACGCCAATAATGCCGTAAGTGGTATTTGCCTCATGCGTTGAGTAATCAACGTCTGCACGCAATGTATGTAGAGGCACACGACCTTCACGATACCATTCACTTCTAGCTATCTCAGCACCACCCAAACGACCACCAAGCTGTATCTTGATACCCTTCGCACCTTGACGCATTGCATTTTGAACTGCACGCTTCATTGCACGACGGAACATAACACGACGTTCCAATTGGCTAGCTACACCTGCAGCAACCAACTTAGCATCCAAGTCTGGCTTACGAATTTCCTCGATATTGATGTGAACCGGAATCCCCATCATTTCGCCAATCTCTTTGCGAAGCTTTTCAACATCTTCGCCTTTCTTACCGATTACGATACCAGGACGCGCAGTGTGAATTGTCACACGAGCGTTCTGAGCTGGTCGCTCGATAGTGATCTTGCTAACTGACGCTCTTTCAAGCTTTTTCATCAAATACTCACGTACCTGAATGTCGTTTAGCAAGTACTTAGCGTAATCACCTTTCTCTGCATACCAAACGGAGTTGTGGTCTTTCACAATACCCAGTCTGATACCAGTAGGATGTACTTTCTGACCCATCTTAGTATCTCCTAGTTATCGGCCACTTTGACCGTGATATGACAGGTGCGCTTGAATATTCTATCAGCACGACCTTTCGCACGTGGTCGGATTCGTTTCATAGTTGGGCCTTCATCAACAAATACTGTTGAAACTTTAAGCTCATCTACGTCCAAACCATCGTTATGCTCTGCATTTGCGATAGCCGACTCCAACACTTTCTTCATAAGGGCTGCAGCTTTCTTAGTGCTGAAAGTTAAAACTTCCAACGCCTCTTCTACACCCTTTCCTCGGATCTGATCTGCTACCAAACGTGCCTTCTGAGCAGATAGACGAGCACCTCTATGCTTTGCAGCTACTTCCATCTCAATATCCTCTCAGAATTATCGCTTCGCTTTCTTATCGGCATCATGACCCCGATAAGTACGCGTTGCAGCAAATTCACCTAATTTATGACCAACCATATCTTCGGTTACATAAACAGGAACGTGTTGACGTCCGTTATGAACCGCAATAGTCAGGCCTACCATCTCAGGAAAAACAGTTGAACGACGAGACCAAGTCTTAATTGGTTTCTTGTCACCTTTTTCCAGAGCCGTTTCTACTTTCTTCAATAAATGAAGGTCTATAAATGGACCTTTTTTCAAAGAACGTGGCACAGCGTAACCCTCTTAGTTAATTACTTAGCCGACCGACGACGTACTATCATCTTGTCAGTGCGTTTGTTCTTGCGAGTTTTATAGCCTTTAGTAGGTACACCCCAAGGAGTAACAGGGTGACGACCACCAGAGGTTCGCCCTTCACCACCACCATGTGGGTGGTCAACTGGGTTCATAACAACACCACGCACCGTTGGTCGAATACCGCGCCAACGTGATGCACCCGCTTTACCTAATTGCCGTAGGCTGTGCTCACTGTTTGAAACCTCACCCAAAGTAGCTCGACATTCAACAAGAACCTTACGCATTTCACCAGAACGCAAACGAAGAGTTGCATAAGC
>NZ_LWFZ01001203.1:0-19489 GCF_001635225.1 Oleiphilus sp. HI0086 | reverse complement strand
AAATATAGACACAGTTCCACTTAGGGGCGCGAAGTTTAATTGGAAAAATCCGGCAAGTAAAGTGATATCATATAAAATTCATTATATTCACCACCCAGGGAGAAAACTTTGTCTAATTTAGAGACTTTCGTCCAACGTTTAAACCAAGATGCAAGCAGCATTCAGTTTGAAGATACAATGGCAATTATTGACGAGCTATATGAATTTACACCCACAGCCTTTCAAAATGGCGAGCAAGCCAATGAGGCAGGGCAGAACTCGGGCTCCTGCAAACTCTTTGCTTTTGCCCAGCTTCAAAACCTGGATGAGCAACAAACTCTAACTTGTTTTGGTCAATACTATCGCGAAGATGTGCTCAAGAACCCTGAGGGCAATGACCACCAAAACATTCGCAACTTTATTACTCAAGGCTGGAAAGGCATTTCATTTTCGGGTGAGGCATTAAAGGCCAAGTAGAAGCATCTGTAAGCAGAGGCTTCCACGCCTAGCACGGGGCATCGACCTGCGAGGGATGGAACCCTCTGCCTACGATAATCGTTATTTGCCCGCTACCTGTGAATCCACAAACTTGTAGGCAGAGCCTTCCACGGCTCGCAAGCGGGCTAGCACGAGATTGATCCTGCAAAAGACGGAGCTCTCTGCCTACACTAAAACCAAGCTTTGAGAAAAAACTACATCTGGCTCTCGGCCGTTTCGATCTCTTCACTCAGTTCAAACCATTCCATCTCGGATTCTTCTAAACCGACTTTATGTGTTGCCTGCTCATCCATCAATTCTTTCAACTTGGCTTTATTTTCAGCTTGATAAATCTCTGGGGCAGCGAGTTTCTCTTCGAGCTCAGCTAAAGCTTCTTGGTGCTTCTCCATCGCCTTTTCTGCGGTTTTGAGCTTTTTCTTCAGTGGGCTCAATTTCTGACGAAGCTCCGCAGCGATACGCTTGCGTTCCTTTTTATCTTCCGCTGATTCATTTTGCTTGTCTGCACTGTCTGTCTCTACAGTTTCAGTTTTACTCGACTCTTTATGGAAGTCTTGCAACCAAACTTCGTAATCGTGCAGGTCGCCTTTAAACTCTTCGACTTTCCCGTTTGCCACCAGCCAGAAGGTGTCGACGGTATTCTTTAGTAAATGACGATCATGCGAAACTACCAATATTGCTCCCTGGAAAGCCTGCAAAGCCATCGTCAGCGCATGACGCATTTCCAAATCCAAGTGGTTAGTCGGTTCATCAAGCATTAGAAGGTTTGGTTTCTGCCAAGCAATAATCGCCAAAGCCAAGCGAGCTTTTTCTCCACCCGAGAAACGCTCGATGGTCTCCAATGCAGCGTCGCCTCTAAAATCAAAACCACCTAAAAAGTTACGAATTTCTTGATCCGTCGCTTTTGGGTTAATTCTCTGCAAGTGCAAGAAAGGGCTCGCGCTCAGATCCAAGGCTTCCAACTGGTGCTGGGCAAAATAGCCAATTCGAAGGTGCTCTCCTTCTGCACGCTGACCACTAAGCTGAGCTAAATCACCTACCAGGCTTTTGATTAAAGTCGACTTACCGGCACCGTTTGGCCCTAGAAGGCCTACTCGTGTACCCGGTAAGATGCTGGTAGTAAAATCTTCGAGCACTGCTTTCTGCTCATAGCCCAAGTCTGCTTTTTGAATGCTTAGTAATGGGCTAGATATTTTGTCGCTCTCAGGAAAGCTAAAGTTAAACGGTGAATCAATATGAGCCGGGGCAATAAGCTCCATTCTAGCAAGTTCTTTAACACGACTCTGAGCCTGTTTTGCCTTGGTCGCTTTCGCTTTAAAGCGATTTACAAAAGACTGAATTTCGCTAATACGCTGCTGCTGCTTTTCATACTGAGATTGCTGCTGAGCAAGCTTTTGAGCACGCTGCGTCTCGAACTCACTATAAGTTCCTGTATATTGATTCAGCTGCTTGTGTTCGAAGTGAAGAATATGTGTCGACACGGCATCAATGAAGTCACGGTCATGAGAAATGAATAACACCGTACCTTCGTAACGTTTCAGCCATTGCTCCAGCCAGAGCATCGCATCTAGATCCAAGTGGTTCGTCGGCTCATCCAGCAACAATAGGTCAGAAGGGCACATCAGTGCTTGCGCCAAATTCAAACGAATTCGCCAACCACCAGAGAAGTCATTAACCGGGCGCTGCATGTCTTTCTGATCAAATCCCAAACCATGCAGTAACTTTTCCACGATAACTGGTGCTTCATAGGCACCTATGTGCTCCAGCTCTCCATGGAGTTCAGCAATTTTATGGTCATCGTGTGCGGCTTCAGCTTGTTTTAATTCAGCCTCCAGACTACGGAGCTGCTGATGGCCATCGAGCACATAATCTTTAGCCGTTCGCTCTCCTGCTGTGACTTCCTGAGCCATATGAGAAACACGGCAGTTACCGGGCAAAGAATAGGCACCCGAATCCGGGCTAAGTTCGCCTAAGATAAGTTTAAACAAGCTTGTTTTTCCTGCCCCGTTGGCGCCAATAATCGCCACACGTTGACCGGCATGCACAAGGGCATTCGCCTCGGCTAATAAAGGCTCCGGGCCTCTTCGTAGGGTCAATGCATCGATCTTTAACATTCAGGAAACCTGCCTTTACTGATAAGATATGTCTGGATGGCGCAGACGGTAGCGGATATCCTACGCAACATCAATCCTAAGATGCCGATAAATTCCTATGGATTTATTTCGATTTACACTTATCAAATATGCTCTAACCAAATGACTCATAGCCGCCCCTCTATCACCGCAATATCGGCAGCAGAAATGAACGCCCTCTCTCTAGAGAATGAATTTTGGCTATGTTCACTTAAGCTGTGGAAGAATAAAACACTGCAAGACACCTTATTAGACCTACAAGATGCCCAAGGCTTTCGCGTCAACCTATCACTCTTTGCAATGTGGGCTGGGCTTATGAAAAAGAATATTACACCGCTGCTACCCAACATCAACGAAGAGCTAGACTCTTGGCACGAACAAGTCGTTGCACCACTTAGGCAGGTAAGAAAAAGTCTACCCAAAGGTGCGCTAAGAAAGGACGTTCAGCAAAACGAGCTGCAAGCCGAACAAGTCGAACATGCTTTACTGTTTAAGCTATCTCAGACGATTCCATTTGAGCAGAACGGAGACACGATCGATATTCTGATTGGTAATTTATTAGCTAGCAGGCTGCCGAAATCACATCTATTATTATGTATTCGAACTTGTTTACCAAATTGCTCCGACTCTGAAATCCAGTCACAAATTTGTAAACACAATATTAGCTATTAACAACACAAAACATGATCTTAATAGCACAAAGACACAGGAACTTGTCACCATGAAAATGATTTCTCGTTTTATTACCATCAGCATTCTTGCCGCCGCAATCATCTTGCCTTTTTTCTTTAAGATGGACAATGGTAAGCCTACACTCGCCATGCCGACGTCTGCCGACCTGATTCCTGATAAAATACTACCCGACAGCCTTACCGGCAATGAAAGCTCGAGCTCGACAACCAGCTCAAGCAGCAGTAACAAAGTGTCCTTCTACAAATGGCAAGACGCAACAGGCATGTGGCACTATGGTGATAGACCCCCAGCAGGGGCTCAGAACGTATCAACCATGAATGTAAACACCAATGTTAATATTATCCAAAGTGTGAAAATCGAGTCGGACGAAGAGTCTACCTCAGCCTATGCACCACAACCCAAAATGTCAGAAACCCTGGCAGATGGCCAACTAACAGCTGATGATGCATTCAATGCAATGAGTGACGCAAAAGCCGTCCGTGATATGATGGAATCTCGTAACGAAACACTGAAAGCGATTACCGGCGAAAACTAAAAGCCATTCATTTCGCTCATACCAGTACACTTCAGCAAATAGCCCTGAGAAGACCTTAAGTCATTAAGGCCCTCTCTAAGCCCCTTACCAGAGCACAAAAAGACCGTGACAAAAAGCAGTAAACAGCAATATCGAATTAAAGAGATGTTTTACAGCCTGCAAGGCGAAGGCGCTCGTGCAGGGCGTGCAGCTGTATTTTGTCGTTTTAGTAAGTGCAATTTATGGAATGGGAGAGAAGATAGCCGGGCAGACGCTGTGTGCAATTTCTGCGACACAGATATTCTTGGCACAGATGGGCAAAATGGTGGCGAGTTTGCTAATGCCCAAGCATTGGCAACAAAAATTCAATCACTCTGGGACAGCAATCAAGTACTCGCCAGCTCTTCTTCAAGCCGTAAGAGTATAGCCAAACCCTACGTTATCTTCACTGGCGGAGAACCACTACTTCAGCTTGACCCAAAACTGATAGAGTTGATGCATCAGCTAGGTTTTGAGATCGCTATTGAGAGCAACGGCACGCTCCCTCTTCCTGAGGGTATTGACTGGGTATGCCTTAGCCCAAAAGGCAAATCAAGCATTGTTTTTGATCGCTGTGATGAACTAAAGCTGGTTTATCCTCAGAGCGACGCACTACCTGAAACCTATCAAGACTTCCCCGCTGATCACTATTTTTTATCGCCCATGGCCAGCCCCGCTGTGCGCTTTGGTGAAGACCCAGACAAAATAAACAATACCCGTTTAGCGCTCGACTATTGTCTGAGCCACCCTCAATGGCGCTTAACATTACAAATGCATAAGCTACTTGGAATAGACTAAGACTACCTAGCCCATTTACCCCCTTCCATCTTTCAGTCTCTTAAGCTACTTTAGACTTTTTATAATTCAAAGTGGAATATCGCAATGCGTCTCTCATTATTATTTCTTATATGCTTAGTGCTTACAGCATGCTCAACCCGTGACTTACAAGGAACCTTGGGCGGCTCTACCGCTCAGCGCTTAGTCACACATAGCATCGATGATCTGGTCAGAAGTATTGAAGATGAAAAGCTAGATGCACTCGAAGGTAAAAACGTTTATATCAACTCTTACTTTTTAAGTGATTCACCCCTTAAAGCTTATGCCGACAAACGTTTGGCGATTGAGTTAGAAAGCCGTTTCGGTATCAATGTTGTGGCCACACAAGAAGAGTCTGAACAGGTGATGACAGCCTTCTACACCTCTCTTGGCACAGACTTGGACAACTTTGGTATTGCCATACCCTTTGGCTATGTTCCAGGGGTCGCTGAAAACACTCAGCTAAACATCATCACTTTAGAGAAATTCCACGGTATCGCAGAAATGTATTACTACATCGGCGAAACCGGCAGCGAAAATCGTAGCCAAGTCTTACAGGCCAAGGTGAAGACCGATGCCCTAGGCCTGCCATTTATCACGATTCCGCTTTCTAATATCGACCGTCACGAAAGCTTATTTTAGCCTTCGCTCTATTCGCTATTATTAGTGTTTGCTTACTGCTTCTGCTCCATCAGCCAAGCGACTTGTTTCTCAAGCTCTTCAATTCGAGCGAAGAGCTCATCTGAAGACGCTGAAGAGTCGCTTACTGGTGTTGAAGGCTCTTGTATTTGCGTCATATCAGGCTCCCCACTGAGCAGGTGCATATAACGATCTTCCCGCTGTCCGGCAGACGACGGTAAGCGACACATCAATGGTGTTGTTCTGTTTAGCAGCTTATCGACTAAAGCAATTAGTTCTTCTGGCCCTGAAAACTCATACATTCTGCGGGTTCGGGTGAGAAGCTCATTCACCGTCTGCGGGCCTCGCAGCAAGAGCATGCAAAAGATAGCGTGCTCTGCGTCATTCATATGATATTCACGCGTCAGACGCTGGTCATATTTATCCGCTCTTGAACCGTACTCAAATTTTACCAAGGCCCGCTTCTGTAAGTCATAAAGGCTCTGTTGAACATCACCTTCAGAAAGATCCATCACCGGTTCACGGCTAGTTTTCTGATTGCAGGCTGTCACCAGGCTATTGAGCGTTAAAGGATAGACATCGGGTGTGGTTAGCTGTTTCTCCATCAAGGCCCCCAAAATACGAGCTTCGACTAATGACAAGATGGAAGAAGAATCATGTTCACTCATTTATGATTTATGCCTTTTGTTATATTTTAGTGAATTTGTCGATTTTAACGTGTGTCTTTATCAATTACACGACTTATTGAAACAGCAATTATTGGACATCGGATCTATCCTCTGCATACTTATATAGCATAGTTTTTAGCACCAAGGCACTCTAGGACAATTACTTAAAAGGATATATCTATGAGCAAGCCGCTCATTATGATAGTTGATGATGAACCTATCAATTTACGTCTACTTTCTGAAGCACTCAAATCCGAGTTCGATCTTATTGCCGCCACTAATGGCACTCAGGCATTACAACAGCTCGAGCAGCAGCATGAGTCTATCGAACTGATCTTGCTCGATGTCAATATGCCTGGTATGTCGGGCATGGAGGTGCTTGACCGCATCAAAGAACATGATGAGTGGTCCGACATTCGCGTAATCTTCGTTACCGCAATGAACCAAGTTTGTGACGAAGCCGCGGGCTTGGCCCATGGTGCCGTCGACTATATTACCAAGCCCATTTCAGCCCCCATTGTCTTGGCTCGAATTCGTACCCAGCTTACCTTGCGGGCTGCCAAGAAATCCCTTGCCGAGCAAAATCAGCTACTTGAACAACGCGTTCAAGAGCGTACTGAAGAAATTAGATATACCCAGGAAGTCGTTATCAACGCACTCACCACGCTCGCCGAAACCCGTGACCAGGAAACCGGATTACATATCGTTCGTACCCAACATTACGTTAAACAACTTGCAGAACTGGTGCGCGACTTACCCGAATATAAAGATGAGTTAGATGACGAAGCTATCGATGCAATGTTCCGAACAGCACCATTGCATGATGTTGGAAAGGTAGGGATCCCCGATCGAATACTACTTAAGCCCGGAAAGCTGGATGCAGAAGAATGGGAGATCATGCGCAGTCACGCTTCTTTAGGCGGCGATGCCCTGCAAAAAGCTCGTCAATTATCAAATAGGACACAAGAGGGCGATTGCTTCCTGAAATATGCACAGGAAATCGCTTAATGTCATCATGAAAAGTGGGATGGCTCTGGCTACCCTAAAGGGCTAAGCAAAGAAGCTATCCCATTATCTGCACGCTTAATGGCGATTGCCGATGTGTATGATGCCTTGATCTCCAAGCGTTGTTACAAAAGCGCCATGACACATGAACAAGCTTTAGAGATTATGCGCGAGGGCAGAGCTCAGCATTTTGACCCGGTAATGCTTGATGCCTTTCTGGATAACTGCCACTTATTCCTGGCAATCGCTGACAAGTACAAAGACGAGTAAGTGCTCGCAATATTTTCCGGACAAATAATGCGATCTGTTGTAGCGCAGTATCTGCCTCTCTAACACGTGGAGCAAATATCTTAAAGACGTGAAACAACCCCTCAAACACATCGTAAGTGAAATCACATTCGCTTTCATTTACGCGCTGGGCGGACGTATCGCCTGCCCAGTATCGTCAGCGCCAAGCTTAACCGTACTATAACCTTTACTTGGCAAAGCCCGGCTTTTCAACTGCGCCCAGGTACTCTACCTTTAACTCCTTTACTAAATCAGCCATCGATTTAATTGTGTGAATGCCCGATACGCCTTCACCAGCACTCCAAAAGTCCTTCCATGCATTACTACCTGCCAAATCAAGATCGACACTTTCCTTGGCCTGGTAACTTGCCAAGTCAACGCCAGCACGCTCAATTGACGGCTTAAGGAAGTTACACTTCACGCCAGTAAAGGTATCTGTGAAGATCAAATCTTTAATCCCTGATTCAACCAACATCTTTTTGTAGTCAGGGTCTACCTCGGCTTCTTCGGTGGCTATAAAGCGTGTTCCCATATAAGCAAAGTCTGCTCCCAGCACTTCAGCTGCACGTATACCGTAGCCATCATTCACAGCACCGGCCAAAGCCAAAGGGCCGTCCCAAAATTCTCGAATTTCTCTCACCAAAGCAAAGGGGTTAATGGTACCCGCATGGCCTCCTGCTCCTGCCGAGACAACAATAATTCCATCCACACCCGCAGCAATTGCTTTCTTCGCATGCTCTGCACGAATCACATCATGAAAGACAACACCGCCCCACTCATGCACTTCCTTCACTATCTCTGCAGGGTTGCCCTGACTGGTAATGACAAAAGGAACCTTATGCTTCTTGACCACTTCTCGGTCACTCGGTAAACGCGTATTTGAGGGATGTACAACCAGATTAACACCGAAAGGGGCAACAGGCTTGCCGGGGTTAGCTTCAGCAAACTGCGCCAAGTCCTCGCTAATTTCGCCAAGCCAAGTATCTAATAAGTCCTGAGTTCGGGTATTGAAGCTGGGAAACGTGCCTACGACTCCGTTTTTACATGCATTGATCACCAGTTTAGGGCTAGAGACCAAAAACATCGGCGCGCAGATAACAGGCAAGCTTAGTTTGTTTTCGAATAAGGCGGGTATTTGCATTTTTTCTATCTCAATGTAAAAGCTATTTTTGGCAGAACCGCTTCTACCGTCGGCTCGGCAATGTGCCCATACGCTTGGCAATAATTCCGAGCATCATCTCATCACTACCACCGGCTATCGATAGTATCCGCGTATCACGATAGGCTCTGGCAGCAGGATTATCCCACATAAAACCCATGCCTCCCCAGTATTGAAGGCAGCTATCACTTACTTCACGCCATAACCTGCCCATTTTTAATTTAGCCATGGATGCCAGGTAGGTCGCGTCTTCACCTTCAATATGTTGCTGACAAGCTCTCCAAGTCAGCGCTCTGAGCGCCTCAACTTCGGTTTGCAACTCTGCCAAGCGAAAGTGCACCACCTGATTGTTTAATATCGGCTGGCCAAAGGTCTCCCTATCTCGGCACCAATCCCGGGTATCACTGATAATTCGCTCCATTCCCTTTAGTGAACTCGCAGCGGCATACATTCGCTCTTCTTGAAACTGCATCATCTGCATAGCGAAACCTTTGTTCTGTTCGCCTATTCGATAGCGCTTAGGTACGCGAACATTATCAAAGAATATCTGCCCCGTATCACTGGCGCGCATACCGAGTTTATCCAAAGGCTTTGAGGTCTCGATACCCGGTGAATCCAAAGGCACAATGATCATTGATTTATTTGCATGAACGCTGCCTTCAGAAGTGTTGGCAAGTAAACAAATCCAATCACCTTGCGTCGCATTCGTGATCCACATCTTACTGCCATTGATAAGGTAGTCATCACCGTCACTTTTAGCGGTCGTTTTTAAACCTGCAACATCTGAACCTGCCCCAGCTTCACTAACCCCGATACAAGCAACCATATCTCCAGCGATGGCTGGCGCCAAAAAATCACGTTTTAACTCATCACTACCAAAACGAGCCAAAGCAGGCGTGGCCATGTCTGTTTGCACACCAATCGCCATGGGCAAGGAACCACCATAGGCTCGGCCAATTTCCTCAGCAAACACCAGGTTATAACTATAATCTAAACCTGCACCACCATTCGCTTCGGGTTTATGTATACCCAACAAGCCCAGGTCACCCATTTTCTTGAATAGTGAATGTAAAGGCGCTTTGCCTGCCTGCTCCCACTCATCAACAAAAGGGTCCATTTCCTGATCAACAAAGGCTCGCACTGTTTTGCGTAAGGCTTCATGTTCAGACGTGAATTTCATGCTCATCTCCAATATAAGATCTAACTAACGCAATCTTAAGAATCGAAGACAAAAAGAAACAGCGTGACTCAGGTCATATAAATGGCCAAACGGGCCATAAAGGTAAATAATACCCCAATATATTCCGGAGATTATGATGCTAAAACATGTCACGCTTTATGCCTGCGAGAATGCAATGGGCTTAAGTTTAGGTCTTAGTCATGATGTATTTGCCTTTGCCTCCATGCTACAAAAAAAGCTTTTGGGCGAGGCTATATCTATCTCGCTAGTTACCTTAGATGGCAAAGCTATTTCATCATTCAGCGGCTTAAGCATTACACCTGATCAGGCACTAGGCGATATCAAACATACAGACCTGGTCATTCTTCATGGAATCTGGGGTGACATGGAAGCGCTGCTAATCGATCAGCGCCCCTTATACCCAAAGCTTAGGGAGTGGCACGAGCAAGGTATCCCGATTATGGCTGCGACAACCGGTTCCTACTTTCTGGCAGAGGCCGGGCTCTTGGATGAGCGAATCTGTACCACGCATTGGCATAAGCAAGAAGAATTCGCACAGAAGTACCCCAAAATCGATCTTCGCCCCGATCGTTTTATTACCGCTACCGGGGAACTGTATTGCTCTGCAGGAATGAATGCAGCCATGGAGATCATGATCTATCTGCTTTCACGCTTATCCTGCACTGAGGTTGGCGAAGCCGTAGAAAGTACTTTTTTGGTCGATTTCAGACGAGCCTACTCCGGCGAATTTGCCTCCATTGGTAAACAAACCTACCATCAAGACGACGCTATTCTCTCTATCCAGCAGTGGCTTGAAATCCACTTCATTGAGCCCCTTTCTATCGAGCAACTTGCCACAAAAGCAAATATGAGTGTACGCACCTTTAAACGTCGCTTTAAAGAAGCAACGGGCGAATCACCTCTTAGCTATATTCAACACTTAAAAATTGAGCAGGGAAAAGAGCACCTCAAACATAGTGATCAAAGTGTCGCAGAAATATCATGGAAGGTTGGTTATCAAGACCCTGGCCACTTCAATCGTTTATTTCAGCGAAAATATGGCCTAAGCCCCGCCGCTTGGCGTAAGAAGCTACGATAAATTTTGCTCACTACAATCAGCTAGACAAGTCCCTTGATTCAGCAGTGCCTTAGGACAGGGCTCTCTCTTCGAAACAAGCCTTTCAGTGCACACTAATAAGGCCCTCACTGATAGATCACACGCATAGGTTTTAGCTAATCTATTGAATAATAATAACAATTTCCAATGGCATAGCGCTTGCAAAAGCCCTTTATGAAATTTATTCCTCAGCTCAAACCTGACGCTGACCAACACAGTAAATAAAGGTGATTGTGATGAAGAAAGAAGAAGTGATCGAAGCAATTGTATTAGCTAAAAAATCTAAAGAACTTACCTGGGAAGGTATGGCAGAAGAAGTCGGCATGGGCTCAGTATGGCTCACCTCAGCTTGTCTGGGCATGAATAGTATGCCCGAGGACGTTGCAGATAAGGTTTGTGCCTTACTTGATTTACCGGACGAAGCAAAGCCTGCATTGATGGAATACCCGACTAAAACCTGGGATCAATCCATTCCTCAAGACCCTTTAATTTATCGGCTATATGAAATTGTCGGTGTCTACGGCGATACGCTAAAAGAAGTAATACAAGAAAAGTTTGGCGACGGCATCATGAGCGCAATTGACTTCAGTATGGATGTTGAAAAAGAAGAGAACCCGAAAGGTGATCGCGTCGTCTTAACCATGAATGGTAAGTTCTTACCCTACAAAGCCTGGTAGCTTAATCGAGTACGAGGCCAGAGCTTCGTACTCACTTTTATTTATTGTTTTTACTTAATAATTTCTCGAACCCTATTTAAACAATTTTTAGTTCTCTATGAATGACAGTAGGCTGGACCGTCTTAGCCTAAGAGGACCTTTAACCCGATCAATATCAAAATCGTCCCACCTAACACTTCAGCTCGACTTTCGAGCCAAGTGCCTGTTTTCTCGCCAAGGTAGACTCCGGCAAAGCTAAATAGTGCAGTGGTTATAGCTATGAAAGCACAGGCTAGAAATCCGTTAACGTTCAGCAAAGTCAAGGAAAAGCCCGCCGCCATTGCGTCGATACTGGTGGCAATACCTAGAATGAACATAGCACGATGACTTATATGAGAAGGGACATTCTCTTCACCAGTAATAAGCGCTTCATAGATCATCTTAATACCAATAATCAAAAGCAATATAAACGATACCCAGGGAGCATAGGTTTCAGCAAAAACGAGAACACCTTTACCTCCTATAAAACCAATAAGGGGCATAAGGCCCTGAAAAAGGCCGAAGTAAATAGCGCACATTGTGGCAAGCTTTAGTGTGCCGACCGTTTTTTTTGAACCTAAACCAATAGACACAGCAAACGCATCCATACTTAACGCGATTGCCAGAAGTAACAATGCCAACAAAACGAACCCTTAGTTCAACTATATTTGGGTTGAGAAGTATACAAAACCTAGATGTTAGTGTGTTAAATGGATTTCTCAACGGGATTTATATTTCTTGTTTCTATGGTCGAAACTTTACCGGGCTGTGCATTCCCGCTTGGTAATGACCCGGAATATTGCAGGCAGCCTCTACTTCCCAAGCTTCTTCGAATGTCCAGATGAGCGTTTCGGTTTTTCCAGGTGCGACAGTAATGGCATTACCACCCGGACCGTGATGCATATTCGGGTTATTCATCATCATTTTCCCGTGCTCCATATGCTCATCCTTAGTACCAATGGCGAACTCATGCGGCACTGCGCCTTTGTTGGAGATCACAAACTTAATGGTTTCACCATTTTTAATATTGAACGGTTTATGGACAAAGCGCATCGCATCGTTCGCTTCAACATTTATCACTCGGTCTACATCATTTTCTTGTCCAGGATTACCCGCCAATGACCCGCCATGGTGTCCACCATGAGCGCCATGTTCCTCTCCATGATGTCCGCCATGCATACCTTCCTTCATTTCACCGCCCATGTGACCGTGGCCTCCTGTATCGCCCATATGCTTTTCTTGCATCATTTTGTGGTGATCGTGCTGGCCATCTCCCGCTGACATATGGTTCTCGCCATGCATATGGCCTGTGCCATCATCATGACTATGATTTGCGCATGCAGCTGTGATTAGGATTGCGCTGATAGCTGCAAAGCCAGTTATTGATTTCGTTAGTGATAGTTTCATTTTCATTATCCTTTCTGTGTTTATTTTGATAGTTGTGAATCGTTTTCTGTGAGGTCACTGTTCTCTTTTTTGAGCGTTACCTGTTTCCACACATAAAAAATCGCGGGAATTAACATCAAACTCAAGGCCAAGGTGCTGATCATGCCGCCAATCATGGGCCCTGCAATACGCTGCATTACTTCAGAACCTGTGCCCGTTCCCATCATGATTGGAATTAAACCGACCATCAGAGAGAGAACCGTCATCAAGATGGGGCGCACCCGCAGCCCGGCTCCCTGCATGACAGATTCACGAATATCTTCCTTCGTTAACAAACGCATATCTCGCTTGGCGTTTTCAATGGTGGCTTGATAGGATTGATTTAAATAAACCAACATCAGTACGCCGATCTCAACAGCCACACCTGCGAGAGCGATAAAACCAACCGCAACCGCTATCGACATGTTGTAATCCAGCCAATACATCAACCAAAGCCCTCCGATTAACGAAAATGGTACGGTTCCCATAATGATGAGTACTTCCAAAAAGTTACGGAAGCTCATGTAAAGAAGTAGCATGATGATCGCCAAGGTAAGTGGCACAACAGCTCGCAGACGTTCCTCGGCTCGTTGCATGTACTCGTATTGGCCAGACCAAGCGATGGAATAACCCGCCGGAATTTCGACTTGTTCAGAAACAATCTGTTGTGCTTCTTTGACGTATGACCCCAGATCACGCCCATCGATATCGACAAGCGTCCAACCATTTAAACGAGCATTTTCACTCTTAATTCCCGGCGGACCATCTGCGATATAAACATCAGCCACGTCAGCCAAAGCAATGTGTTGTTTTCCGGGAGTGACAATAGGCAGCAATTTCAGTTTTTGTTCGGAATCGCGATAATGTTGCGGATAACGCAGATTCACCGGATAACGCTCTAAACCTTCGATCGTTTCAGTAATATTCATGCCGCCAATCGAAGCACGCACGACTGCTTGAATATCCGCCACACTCATCCCAAAGCGTGCTGCGCGTTCACGGTCAATATCAATCTTTACATAGCGACCACCGGCGACGCGTTCAGAGTACACCGATGCCGTACCTTCCACTTCAGGTAAAACTTCTTCTAATCGTTTACCGATTTTCTCGATCTCAGACAAACTCGGGCCGGCGATCTTAATGCCTACAGGCGTTTTAATACCCGTTGATAGCATGTCGATTCGCGTTTTGATTGGCATGACCCAGGCATTCGTCAAACCAGGGAATTTAACCAAACTATCAAACTCCTGGCGTAGGCTTTCTGTCGTCACGCCAGCCCGCCATTCACTTCGCGGTTTAAGTTGAATGAATGTTTCGATCATCGTGAGCGGTGCTGGGTCAGTCGCTGTTTCGGCACGCCCGACTTTACCGAAAACAGACTCGACCTCTGGTACGGTTTTGATCAACTTATCGGTTTGTTGGAGTAGCTCTCTCGCCTTGCCGACTGATACACCGGCATATGTTGTAGGCATATACATCAAGTCACCTTCGTCCAATGGTGGCATGAATTCGCTTCCTAGCTTAGTCGCTGGCCATAAACCAACCACTAAGACAACAGCAGAAAACAAAAGAGTCGTTTTAGGAAAAGCCAACACACCTTTGATCACTGGTTTATACATGGCAATCATCAAGCGGTTAATCGGGTTTTTATGTTCAGGCGTCACTTTTCCACGAATAAAGTAGCCCATCAACACTGGCACGAGTGTAATAGCAAGACCTGCGGCAGCTGCCATCGCATAGGTTTTAGTGAACGCCAGGGGTGAAAACAACTTGCCTTCTTGTGCTTCAAGAGTGAACACAGGCAGAAAGCTGGCTGTAATAATCAACAAAGAGAAGAATAAAGGTGGCCCGACTTCAGATGCAGCCTGGGTAATCACCTGCCAACGGTTTTCATCTGTCAGCTCTGTTTTTTCCATATGCTTATGAACGTTTTCAATCATGACGATGGCGCCATCAACCATCGCACCGATCGCAATCGCGATTCCACCCAGAGACATAATATTGGCGTTCAAACCTTGCTGATACATGATGATAAAGGCCGTGAGAATACCCACAGGCAAGCTAACCAGTACAACCAGAGATGAACGGAAATGAAATAGGAAAAGCGCACAAATAATAGTTACGACGATAAACTCTTCTAATAGCTTTTCGTAGAGGTTATCGATTGCTCGACTAATCAGGCTTGAACGATCATAGGTTGTTACAACCTCTACTCCGTCAGGCAGGCCTTTCTTCAAACTCTCCAATTTTGCTTTCACATTATCAATAACGCTTTGTGCATTCTCGCCAAAGCGCATCACTACAACACCACCGACCACTTCACCTTCGCCGTTCAATTCAGCGATGCCGCGTCGCATCTGTGGACCCAATTCAATCTTGGCAATATCTTTCAAAAGCAGTGGCGTGTTATTAGCGTTTATACCGAGTGGAATATTTTTAATATCATCTACACTTTGCAAGTAGCCGCTAACGCGCACCATGTACTCTGCTTCAGCCATCTCGATAACAGAAGCACCGGTTTCCTGGTTGGCCTTTTTAATTGCCATGCCAACATGGGCTAAAGGAATGTCGTAAGAGCGGAGTAGGTTCGGATCAACTTCAATTTGGTACTGACGCACCATACCGCCTATTGTCGCTACTTCAGAAACGCCCGGAACCGTTTGCAACTCATACTTCAAGAACCAATCCTGAATGCTACGTAGCTCCGCTAAGTCATGTTGACCCGTTTTATCTACTAGCGCATAGAGATATACCCAGCCAACACCCGTTGCGTCAGGTCCCAATTGTGGTTTAGCAGATGCAGGTAACGAGCCGGACACTTGATTGAGGTATTCCAGAACCCTAGAACGCGCCCAATAAAGGTCCGTGCCATCCTCAAAGATCACATAAACATAGGAGTCACCAAAGAATGAAAAGCCCCGGACGGTAATCGCCCCCGGTACCGACAGCATCGCCGTCGTAAGCGGATAAGTTACCTGATCTTCAACGACTTGCGGTGCCTGTCCTGGGTAACTAGTTTTAATGATTACTTGCACATCAGACAGATCAGGGATTGCATCGATTGGCGTATTCTTGACAGAATACAAGCCAAACCCGATCAATATTGCCGTGCCTAATAGTACAAAAAACCGATTTTGTATCGACCACTTTATAATCGCGGCTATCATTATTTACTCCAGTAATCTTTCGTCAGCAAATGAATTTGGGCAGCACCGGAGTGCTGCTTTCATGTCGCTTATTTGCTGTTTATATTCTTGATGATGTAGTTATTGTCGTTGTCGACAAGTAAGGTAAAGTCGACCATTTGACCTGGCTTTAGAGAGCCCAAATCAACGCCCTTGTCGACTTTGAAGTTCATTTTCATCTTGGGCCAGTTCATCTCTGGCATGGGTTCGTGCTTAATGTTAATCATGCCTCGATCGGCCATGATTTTGTTAATACGTCCTTCACCCATTACCTCGCGCATATGTCCGGCGCCTTTTTCAGACATATTGCCCGACATTCCTTTATCCATACCTTTCATCATATGGCCTTTGCCCATATCTTTTCCGTTGCCATGTCCATGGTGATGGCCATCATTGGGTCCACTTGCAAAAACAGCTGTCGAGACAAGTAAGCCTGCACACATTGCTAAAGAAGTTAGTGTTTTATTCATTGTATTTTCCTCAAAGTGATTATTCTTAAAATTGCTTTTTGAACGTTCTATTTCAGTCTGACATTTGACATGACATAGTCCCCATCTGCGTTTTCCCGTAACGAGAATGTTAATTCATCGCCATCTTTGATTTCGGGCAGTTTCTCGCCCTCGGGTACTAAGAAGGACATACTCATCTCGGGCCAACTCCACTCAGGTATAGGCTCGTGAACGATTTCAATCATATTCATATCAAGCATTAACATTTTGACCTTGCCAGAGGTTTCGACTGAGGCTTTTTCTTCTTCGCCATTCGAACTCATATCCATGCTCATATGATCATGATTCATTTCCATTTCCATCGTCGCCATATCCATCATCGTTACCGCTGACAATCCTTCGGACGCTGCCGCCAATCTCGTCACCAGATAATCCCAATCCCCTGTTTTTTCGATCTCAAATTGGATTGCCTCGCCTTCCTTGAACTGACTGAGATCGACCTGATCTGACACCTGGAAGTCCATTTTCATCGTCGGCCATTCCCATTCTGGGATCGGGTCGTGTGTGACATTGATCATGCCCATACTCCCCATGACCTTATGAACTGTCCCCGAGGTAATCACTCTAGGACCCGCACTGCCTGTCATATCGCCATTCATCTCTTGACTCATTGCGGCTTCTTCCATACGCATTAGTTCGGCTTCGATATTTGATTCCGAATCAATCAGGAATTGCGCTGAAACAACAACGTCATCGCCATTAGACAGACCTTTAAGTATCTGTACCTTTGATTCCATTACCTCAACACCCTCCTTCATTGTCGATACGAGACCTTCCAGGCCAAGTTCTACAATGACAGATTTATAACGCCCCTCGCCCAGCGACTTCACGACTCGATTGTGATTTCCTGCTTTGATAACAGCGGATCTGGGCACCGTTGTCATGGCCTCTTGGGCCATATTCTCAACGCGTAAATTCGCCAACATATGAGGTCGCAAGGCAAAATCTGGGTTGTGTACTCGCGCTCGGAATTGCAAGGTGCGTGTTTTCTGATCAAGAGACGGATAGATGTAATTGATTATGCCGTTCCATTTGCCATCAGGTGACGAATTGAGATTTATCGCTACACTCTGACCACGTTCGATGAGATAAGCTTGTCGTTCATAGACTTCACCACGAACCCAGACGCTTTCCAGCGACCCTATCGACATCACTTCAGTCATAGGTCTGATATGCATGCCTTCACGCACGTTTAGATCAATGACAATTCCATCTTGTTCAGCCGTAAATTTCACCAATTGATCGACCTTACGTCTTTTCTTTAAATCATTGATATGACTGTCTCTCAAACCTAGCGATCGAAGGCGTGACTTTGACGCATTAATTAGGTTTCTGTTTTTGCTGCGCAATGCTGCTAGGTATTCTTCCTGCGCATTGACCAGCTCTGGACTATAAAGCTCAAACAGTGTTTGACCTTGTTTAACCGGATCACCACTAGCAGCAACGTTCAACCGTTCAATCCAACCCTCTACACGCGGGTGAATATGAGAGATTCGGCTCTCATCAAACTGGATAGTTCCTACGGTATCAATTGGCACCATAATCGCTTCGTTTTTAACCTTTGCGACTTTAACGCCGAGGTTATTCTCAACAGTGGCTGAGATCTTCACTGTATTATCATCACCGCTGTCTTCTTCATACACCGGAACTAAATCCATGCCCATCGGGGAAAGTCCAGGCCCATCTCGACGATAGTTTTTATCCATCGGAGCTACCCAGTACACTGGTTTCTTCTCGTTACTGTCGGCGGAGGACAACTCTCCATCACTCATTGTCCCCTGCATGAGTTGAGGGCCGAAAAAGGTCCCCAAGGCCAAACCAATAGCTAGGACAGTAATGGCTAAAATAAATTGCTTCATGTGTTGATTCTCCTTAGCTTTAGTTCAGCCAATAATTAATACGAGATAGAATAATTTGTTCATTCACAAGCAAGCGCAAACGCTGCACTTTTGCGCTTTGTTCCTTCAGAAACAGCTCAGATACGATGCGGAAATTGCCCTTATCTGACTCGTAGCTATGCATGGCGCTGTGCTTCTGCTTGCCTAATGTGGTTAATATTTTTTCTTCATAAAGCACACGTTGATCGCGGGTGATGTCATATTGGTTGGCGAGATCTTTCAACGTAAAGCGAGCTTGCTCTAATGCTTCTGAACGCTCCAACTCAATAGCTGCCTGACGATGCTTAGCCGCGCTGATCTGGCTGGATTGCTGACCTCGATTGAAAAAGGGGTACTGAACACTCACACCCGCTGAAAAGAAGTCGGCACGAGAAGACCCATCCATATTGTCGCCACTTCTCATGCCGTAGCTTAGCTCCACACCATAAGAGGGCTCCAAAGACTGCTCGGTCAAATTCACTTTGCTTTTTGCAATGTTAATTTTCTGATTTATCAAACGAATTTTTGGATGGTTTTGTAAGGAAGAAACAAGGTCGTTTGATTTAGCCAAAGTCAGTGTTGAAGTATCAAAAGATTCCAATTTCTTTGGCAATTGAGTACTCGTCAGCGTTTCGTTAGCGAGGGTATTAAGGCTATCCAGATTCTTTTGAAAACTTCGTCTTGCTTTGATCAAACGCTCTTCTAACTTGATGAGTTCGAGTTCCGCGCCAATCAGGTCGCTCTGATCCTTACTGCCAACTTCATATAATGATTGAATGAATTCATGTATTTGCTCTAGAAATACACGGTCTTCCGAAATGAGTTCAATGTTCTGCTGCCAAAACCAAGCTTCTAACCAAGCTTTTTCAATGCTTTGTTTACGCCCTATCCAGTAAGCTTCCTGCTTGACGGTCTGAAGACCCACTTTCTCCTGGTTAATATCTTCGCGCAGCGATAAGGTGTCGCCTTTGGGGAACATTTGTCTGACGCCTACCCGTAATTGGGTCATAGGCTCCTGATCAAATTCAAATGTGTCTGTCGGTAAGCTCTGTATCGCCGCAAACAGAGTTGGGT
>NZ_LWFZ01001202.1:0-876 GCF_001635225.1 Oleiphilus sp. HI0086 | reverse complement strand
GGGCTTATGAAGATACAGCTTTACCGATTGGGCACAACCAAACTATTTCCCAACCTTATATTGTTGCGAGAATGACTGAGTTGTTGCTGCAAACGGCGCCGCGTAGAGTTCTTGAACTTGGCACCGGCTCTGGGTATCAGGCGGCGGTCTTGGCTCAGTTGGTGGGTGAGGTCTATAGTGTTGAGAGAATTAATCCTCTGTTAGAAAAAGCGGTTCAACGCTTTAAGCTGCTAGGCTTGAATAATATCAGTACTCGTCATGCCGATGGCGGGATAGGCTGGCCGGAGCGTGGTTTGTATGACGCAGTGATTATGACGGCGGCGCCCACAGAAATTCCATTGGAGCTGGTTCGTCAGTTAAAAGAGGGCGGGCGGATGATTTTGCCTTTGGGAGATGCTCAACAAAGCTTAACTATTGTCACAAGAAAAGGCTCAAGTTATGAACAAAAGATAATTGAGCCTGCGATGTTCGTACCCTTTCTTCCAGGAACGATTCGCTAATAAATTTAAGATACAAAACGGCACCATAAAGAGGTAGATGTGAAAATAGATGGATGGGTTTTTATAAAGGGAGTGTTGATGGGTGCCGCTGATATTGTGCCGGGTGTTAGTGGTGGCACTATTGCTTTTATTACGGGTATTTATGAGCGCCTGCTACAAGCCTTAAATTCAATTCTTCCTACTTTGTTACTAGCATTAAAAAATAGAAGCTTAAAAGGAGTCTGGGAAAAGGCAGACGCCAGTTTTCTTCTTACTCTGTTTGTTGGCATTGTGACAAGCGCAATATCCTTGGCGAAGGTGATTACTTTTCTGCTGGCTAACTTTCCTATTCCTCTTTGGGCCGGCTTTTTTGGTCTCATCTTGGCGTCTGTATACA
>NZ_LWFZ01001201.1:0-1751 GCF_001635225.1 Oleiphilus sp. HI0086 | reverse complement strand
CTGGCTTGGCGCCTTTTATGAGTATCATCAAGGATCCGGAAACCTATGAATTATATGATAAAGTAATTCTAACGCACGGTACGAGATTTGTTTCAGAGCTGGCCTATCAAGAGCAAATCAAAAAGGAGCTTCCGGAAAATGAGTTTTTTGGTGAGTTTATCAAAGACAAGCTTATTTATTACCCAACCGTGACACGTGATGAGTTTGAAACTCAAGGTCGAATTACCGATGCGCTGGAGAGTGGCAAGCTTGTTAAAGACTTAGGGCTACCAGAGTTAAACCTTGATGATGATCGTTTTATGATTTGTGGTAGCCCAAGTATGCTTAAAGATACTTGTCGTATACTTGATGATATGGGCTTTGTTGAAGCGCGTCAGGGGAATGCCGGGCATTACGTAATCGAAAGAGCTTTTGTCGAGAGTTAGCCCTAAATAATACTCACTAATTGACTTCGTCTTCAGGCGGCTACGTGATGGGAGGGCAGTGATATTCATCTACTGTCAGCCCTTCTTCAACACTAAATAAATGAACGTCAAACCCCCACAAACGATGTATGTGCTTGAGTACTTCGTCTGTACTTTTACCCAAGGGGACTCGGCTGTTTGGTGTGTGCCTAAGGGTCAGTGATCGATCTCCTCTTAAATCAACATTCCACACCTGAATATCTGGTTCGCGCATACTCAGGTTATATTGCTGAGAGAGCTTTTCTCTAACATATCGATAACCTTGCTCATCATGTATTCCAGTTACTTCATAATGACTCTGCTGGTCATCATCACGAATTGCGAAGAGTTTTAAGTCCCGAATTACCTTAGGTGAAAGGAACTGTAGGATAAAGCTTTCATCTTTAAAGTTTCGCATGGCAAAATCGAGTGTTTCCAGCCAGTCTGTGCCCGCGATATCTGGGAACCATTGTCGATCTTCATCCGTAGGTTGTTGGCAGATACGTTTGATATCCTGAAACATGGCAAAACCAAGCGTATAAGGGTTGATGCCGCTGTACCATTGGCTATCAAAGGGAGGTTGATAGACCACCGCTGTGTGTGATTTTAAGAACTCGATAATAAAGCCTTCATTCACCAAACCTTTGTCATACATCGTATTCATGATGGTGTAGTGCCAAAAGCTTGCCCAACCCTCATTCATTACCTGAGTTTGTCTTTGCGGGTAGAAATACTGGGCAATTTTTCTCACGATACGTAGTACTTCCCGTTGCCATGGGGCAAGCATGGGGGCATTCTTCTCAAAGAAATAAAGCAGATTCTCCTGCGGTTCTTCAGGGTAGCGTTGATCTTTCTCGGCTTCTTCTTTGTCGCCGCTGACAGGAATGGTTCTCCACAGCTCATTAACTTGCTGCTGCAGATGGAACTCGCGCTCTTCTTGTCGTTTCAATTCTTCTTCAGCTGATATAGGAGCAGGGCGCTTATAACGGTCAACACCGTAATTCATTACTGCGTGGCAGGAGTCTAGAAAGGTTTCTACGGTATCGACGCCATAACGGCCTTCACACTTTGCAATATAGTTTTTGGCGAACAGAAGGTAGTCTATTATTGCGCTGGCATCGGTCCAGGTGCGGAACAGGTAGTTGCCTTTGAAAAAAGAGTTATGACCATATGATGCATGCGCGATGACTAAGGCCTGCATCATCAAGGTATTCTCTTCCATCAAGTAAGCGATACATGGGTTAGAGTTAATAACGATCTCATAGGCGAGCCCCATTTGGCCGCGCTTATAACCTTTTTCGTTTTGTA
>NZ_LWFZ01001200.1:0-1587 GCF_001635225.1 Oleiphilus sp. HI0086 | reverse complement strand
GCTTAACCAACCCATGGGTCAGTAAGCACTTACATAAGCATAACAATAGAGCAGCTATTACTTAACGAGAAATACTATGTCTGATAAAAAACAATCCCTCTAAGGAGATATATATCTATGTTAGAAAAGCACGATCTAGTTCATGAGTTGCCAGAGCACAAAGAGACTATTCATAACCTCAAGATGAGTGATAACCACTTTGCTCGTTTATTTGATGAGTATCATGATAAGGATCATGAAGTACACAGAATCGAGACCGGTGCAGAAAACACCTCTGACGAGTATCTTGAAAAGTGTAAGAAAGAGCGCCTTAAGCTAAAGGACGATTTGCTTGCGATTATCAAGAAAACAACAGCTTAATATTTAGCTTAGTTTGTTATCAAGCCCGGTTACTTAATCGGGCTTTTTTAGTTTAGCGTTGGCAGATATATTCGAACCCTTACCTGTCGTGATTAGCTCAGGCTGATAGCAATAGGGTCCTCGCTAAGGGGCGGTAAATAGTCAAGACGGGTCTTGTTTGTTGAGAAATAGCTGAATGATCTGATGTGCTGCAGAGTAGGGGGTTACACTATTTTCCTGCACAGCTGAGCGGAGCTTAGGTAGTGCTGATTGAACTGGAGGGTGACTTTTAAGCTCCTGTTCCAACATATCTTTTACCAAGGCGTTCAACCATTCTCTATTTTGTCGGGCGCGTTTATCCTCAAATAGATTAAGGCCTTCTTCATTGGAGTGGCTTTTGCCTTGTTCCTGGTAGTCCAGAATCATGTCCCATACAGTCTCAATTCCGGTGTTCTCAAGAGATGAGCAGGTGAGAATTTGAGGTTTCCAAAAACCATCGTGCTGTAAGAGGTGAAAGGCATTACTGTAGTGGTTTTTGGTTTGCTGAGCCAAGCCTTGGTTAGGACCATCACTTTTGTTAACGACTAAGGCATCCGCCAGCTCCATAATGCCTCGTTTGATGCCTTGTAAGTCATCTCCAGCGTTAGGAAGCATCAATACGAGAAAGAAATCGACCATCGAGGCGACTTCATACTCGGATTGGCCTACACCAACGGTCTCTACGAGTATTACATCGTAGCCGGCGGCTTCGCATAGGAGCATTGTCTCACGGGTTCTAAGCGCGACGCCACCCAGCGCGCCTTCAGAAGGGCTAGGGCGAATAAAGGCATTGTCTTCACGGGCAAGTTTTTCCATGCGGGTTTTATCGCCAAGGATACTTCCTCCACGTAGAGGAGAACTGGGGTCGACAGCGAGTACAGCTACCTTTTTTCCATTAGCGATCAGATGGCGACCAAAGGCTTCGATGAAGGTAGACTTTCCCACCCCCGGTACGCCACTGATTCCTATACGAAGGCTATTTCCGGTATCTGACAATAGCTCATTCAAGACTTGTTGAGCAGCCGCTCTGTCTTGGTCGCGCTTGCTCTCGACCAAGGTAATAGCTTTGGCTAGTGCTCGGCGCTGGCCTTTTTTGAGTTGCTCAAGATCGATATTCATACCAGGAAGCTAGGCAGACTCATTGATCGCCGTTAGCACTTGGCGAACACTATAAGGCACTTTTGTACCAGGCCCGAAGATTCCTTTAAC
>NZ_LWFZ01001199.1:0-803 GCF_001635225.1 Oleiphilus sp. HI0086 | reverse complement strand
TCCTTTTCAGTTTCGCCCAATATGATGTGGAGAAAGCTTCCGGGTCTTCTAGCGACAGATCTCTCACCACACCTGAGATAACAAATTGAGCTCCAACCTGCTTCGCGTAATCAGCCGCTTTGGTCAGTGTACTCTGCGATGTGAAGTGACTGGGCGCATTGATCACATCCTGATGCAAAGAAAACTCACTCTGCTCGAAAACAACTAACTTATCTTGCAGCTGTAAAGACTGATTAAGTGCACTGGCCAATCCACGCTCAATATTATGAAACCCCCCCAATCTCAGTTGAGCAGGAGACTGAACCGAAAACCCCAGCACCGCGATTTTTTTACGATATTTTTTTGCTTGGGAATCAGGGCAACTGGCAACTTCTTCAACATCAAAGTTCATCACCAGATTCAAGATGCCTTTTTTAACAAATTCATCTTGTAGTACAGATTTACGAATACGCGCTTCACCCGAAACTGAAAAGTAGTCCTTACTTATCTTTCCATTGCTAACACGTTGATCACTCTTTACTCGGGCACCCGCCTGAAGCAGAGCTTGCTTAAGCGCATCCTGTCGAGCACGATCTCTCGCCAGATCATAGCGTTGACCATCAAAATCTGCCTGCCCTGTGACTTGTATCCACTCTGCATTAGCACTTACTGGTGATAGCAAACAAGACATTAGAGCGAGCAAGAAGGAAAAATACTTCATACCAACCTCACTTCAAAAAATATACAGATTGCATTGACTGAGATGCAGCACGCTTAGTGCGGGGCTCACTACTGGAAGCCATAGGCAGTGGCCGGTGGCAATC
>NZ_LWFZ01001198.1:0-868 GCF_001635225.1 Oleiphilus sp. HI0086 | reverse complement strand
GGTGTCGCAGTTGACGTTGTTAACGTTGACCCAGATAACAAGCCTGCTGAGCTTTCTGATCATAATCCATACAATGACTTGCCTACTTTGGTTGACCGCGACTTAGTACTTTATGAGTCGGATATTATGATGGAGTACTTGGATGAGCGCTTTCCGCACCCTCCTTTGTTGCCAGTATATCCGGTTGCTCGAGCGCAAAGCCGCTTGATGATGTACCGAATCCGTAAAGATTGGAGTCGTCTGGCTGATGCAATTCTTGCTGATCCGCATGCTGCGAAGGCGAATGAGTATCGTAAGGAATTGAAAGAAAGCCTGATTGCTACAGCGCCGATTTTTTCAGAAATGCCTTACTTCATGAGTGAAGAGTTTACCATTGTCGATTGCTGTGTTTCTGCCTTGTTGTGGCGTTTACCGGTAATGGGAATTGAGTTAGATGATGTCCAGGCAAAACCGATTTCGAAGTATATGGATCGTATATTTCAGCGTGAGTCCTTTCAAGCTAGCTTGTCTGAACTAGAAAAAGAAATGCGACACTAAGTCGCTAAATAATGAGTAAAGGGGTGAGCGGAATGACTCCAAGTCGGCCATATCTGGTTCGAGCACTAAATGATTGGATTTTGGATAACGACATGACGCCGTATATCGTCGTTGATGCCGGTATCCAGGGTGTAAGTGTCCCAGAAGACTATGTCACGAATGGGCAAATTATACTCAATATTAGTCCTGGTGCGGTTAATGAGCTGTTAATTGATGGAGAGGCTATTAGTTTTCGAGCGCGTTTTGGTGGCGTTCCGATGCAGGTCTACGTTCCTATCGTAGCTATTATGGCGATTTACTCAAAAGAAAATGGACAGGGTATGGTGTTCGG
>NZ_LWFZ01001197.1:0-1312 GCF_001635225.1 Oleiphilus sp. HI0086 | reverse complement strand
CAACCTTGTTTCTTGGAACCAAGAACAGAGAAATACCTTTAGGGCCGGCAGGCGCATCAGGAAGCTTAGCGAGGACCAAATGAATAACGTTTTCAGAAAGATCTTGGTCACCACCTGTAATGAAGATCTTAGTACCTGTGATCGCGTAGCTACCGTCACCGTTGTCTTCAGCTTTAGTGCGGATCATACCTAGATCTGTGCCTGCATGCGGCTCAGTTAAGTCCATCGCACCAGCCCACTCGCCAGAATACATCTTAGGTAGATACTTCTGCTTAAGCTCTTCAGTGGCGTGTGCATCAATTGCCAAACTTGCACCAGAAGTTAGGCATACATATAAACCAAAAGAGATATCAGAAGAATAAAGCATCTCTTCATACTGAGCACCTACCATTTTAGGCATACCCATTCCTTCGTATTCAGGGTTACCCGTAAGACCTGACCAACCACCTTCAACAAAAGTCTTATAAGCTTCTTTATAACCCGCTGGAGTCGTTACAACACCGTCAGTCCACTTACAACCTTCTTCATCACCATTACGACTTAAAGGTGCAATTAGTGATGCAGTGATCTTACCCGCTTCTTCCAATACTGCGTCAGCAGTATCAATATCGATGGTGTCTTTTGTGCCCGCAAGCGAAGCCCAAAGCTGCTCTACACCAAACACTTCATTCATCACGAAACGAATATCTTTTAACGGAGCCTTATACTCAGCCATGTAACTACCCTCTATCCTCTGTTGATCCAACACGTAACAACCTTGTCTTACAAGGTATTTTTCAATAAAAACCCCGAGCTGCTTGTGGCTATTCGGGTGTGATTTACTTATGTCCGGGAAAACCTAACGCCGCACATTTAAATCATGCGGCGCATTTTAACGTAAAAAGCCCGCGAATGCGGGCTTTTTTTTGAATCAGATTAACTCAAGCTTAGAAAGCGAAGTTATCTTCTTCAACAGCCATCATAGACTCGGCACCCGCTTCAATCATTTGAGCGTGAGCTAAAGTACGTGGCAAGATACGATCAAAGTAGAACTGAGCAGTTTGCAGCTTAGTCTTGTAGAACGCTTCTTCTGTTGTACCTTCTGCTAGCTTCTGCTGAGCAACATCAACCATCTTCGCCCAGAAGTATGCTAAACATACATAGCCTGAGTACATTAGGTAATCAACTGACGCTGCACCAACTTCATCACGATTCTTCATGGCATTCATACCAATCTTCATCGTAATATCGCCCCACTCTTTGTTTAGCTTGGTTAGCGGCTCAATGAACTGCGCCAAACCTTCGTTATCTGCATTTTCTTTACAGAAAGTGT
>NZ_LWFZ01001196.1:0-1166 GCF_001635225.1 Oleiphilus sp. HI0086 | reverse complement strand
CTATCCCAACCCAGAGTATCCATTTCCTCACGAGACATGGGTAGGAAGGGTGCAATACCGAAGCATTCTGCCCAGTACTTAGGATAAGAAAAAAGAGAGGTGTCGGCTTGCATAGTTTTCGGCTGCTTAAGTAAGAATAGTTGACTATTTTACATGGTCTTTCTATTTGGGCCTAGTGCTTCTTGGTATACATATCGTAGGGTATGCTTATTCTATGTGGTAATTTCTATATTTATCAGGCACCTTAGCCCTATAAATAGAATTTATTCTGGAACTCAATGTGAGTGATAAACAAGTCGTCGAAGCCAAAAATATTATTGCGGTGATCCTGGCAGCTGGAGAATCGAGTCGTTTCGGTTCGCCTAAACAGCTGGCTGATTGGCACGGGAAACCCTTGTTGCAACATGTGTTTGATACGGTGTCTCAGGTCTTCCCAAAAACCTGGGTGATGCTGGGCGCTAATTACAAAGAAATTAACAGTGTGCTTTCTTTTGGTGTTGCAAAGGTTTTACATGAGAGTGCATGGCAAGAGGGAATGGGAAAGGTCATTGCTAGCGCAGCATCATCTGCAGAGAGCGAAGCCCTGCTGACAGATGAAAACGTGGATGGCCTGTTGTTCTTGCTTGGGGATCAGCCCTTAATAGAAACAAGTGACTTGCGCAAATACTGTACTTTAGTTAATGAGCAAGCGAATGAAATAATTTGTGCAGGATATCAAGAAGAGGACAAGGAGCTTAGTCTTGGAGTGCCCGCATACTTTCCTTGGTCGTATTTGCCTCAGCTAAAAGGCTTGGCTGTACCGGGAAATCAGGGCGGCGCGAAAGGCATAATCTTGCGCAACAAAACGACGCCTGTTTACCTCGGCGGGCGAGTTCAGGATGTTGATACTGAAAGTGACCTGGAGCGCTTACGCTTGGCAGTCACTTCAGTATGCTGATTCAAGTGCTTAGCCAAACAGTCCTGCAGTAACAGCAATACCGACTGCGAATACACCTATGCTGGCCGCCAGCGCCATGCCATAAAACTTATTGGAAGCAGCTCGGTTTTGCCTGATATAGGTTTCAATTGTTTGTGCTGCGACGTCTTCTGCAGTTTCGCGCGTGATTTCATGAGCTTGTTTTATTGCGTCACCCTGTAAGCGTTGCCAAAACTCAGTGTCCATAGAT
>NZ_LWFZ01001195.1:0-1108 GCF_001635225.1 Oleiphilus sp. HI0086 | reverse complement strand
TGCTGTATGAAGCTCTTCTCTATATTTCTTTGCATCTTGATAAGCCTGTTCAGTATCTCTGCTTTTTCTTTAGAATCTAAAACGTTCTGCGTTTGGGATCCTGTTGGCCGAAGTGGCCCAGTGATGACATTTTATTCCGACGTTATTCCACGAGCTCAAGCCTGGGGATTAAAGCTCAAATTTGTCGCCTACACCGAAGAAACCGATGTTGTTAAGCAATTTAAGGCTGGCAACTGCGAGGCTGCCGTTCTTACGAGCATCCTGTCGCGCCAGTTTGTTAAGTTTGCCGGCACAATGGACGCAATTGGAGCAATTAACTCAGAGAAAGGGCTTGAGCTTGCTATCGCTACGCTAAGCCGCTCTAGGGCTGGCAAGCTGATGATCGAAAACAATTATGAGGTTGTAACAACCTTCCCTGTTGGTTCGATGTATGCCTTTGTTAAAGACCGCTCGATTGACACAATTGACGAATTTTCTGGTCAAAAGATTGCGATTTTGAATAATGATCCGCAAATGTATAAATTTGCAAGTTTATCTAAGTCCAAACCTGTCACGGTAACACTATCAAACTTTGCAGATAAATTTAAAACCGGCGAAGTTGATATTGTGATCATGCCCGCTCTTGCCTACAACACCTTTGAGCTTTACGAGGGTCTTGCAGATAAAGGAGGAATTATTGATTACCGGCTATATTACGGAATGCTTCAAACCATTGCTCGTCGTGATCAGTTCCCTGAGGATTTCGGGAATAAAATGCGAAACTACATGCTGACACGAATGAAAGCGATGAACAAAATGGTAGTTGATGCCGAAGAGGAAATCCCCAAGCACTACTGGATTAAAACTAATCAATTCGTAAAGGATGAGATTGATCACTTCAGTAAACGCATTAGACTTGCCTTACAAGACGATCAGATCAACAACCCTACCGCACTGAAGTTATTCTGGAAAATTCGCTGCCGTCTAGACCCTTCTCGTGGCGAATGCAAAGCACCGCCCAAGGTGGTTAGCAAACGCGTCAAAAAGAACAACATAGAGAAGCAAAAGGCCCAAGCAGACGCAGCTGCTAAAAAGAAGCTCGAAGCCGAGCGCATCGCTCACGCAAAAA
>NZ_LWFZ01001194.1:0-534 GCF_001635225.1 Oleiphilus sp. HI0086 | reverse complement strand
GGCCTTGACTACTATCGAATTCATTATTGTCAGCGTTAAATTCACCCAACGCTAGTATTCGTTGCCCTACCGATAAATTGGCGATGCTGGCATCACCTAAGCGATAACCTGTGACAACAGTATCTTCAGTAACCGCCAGTGTGACTTCTGTCTGAAAGTGAGCCGCCTGGTCGCCAGTCTCGACGACTGCACCTTGAATCGAAATGCTTGAGTCACTGCGTGCAGTGATGATGCCTTTCAATACATCTTGTTCAGCCCAAGGAACACTGTTACCGGCGAGTACCTGTGTTGCCAAGTAGCGTTGCTCACCTTCTTCTGAAGGGCCACCAAAAGCAATAAGAGGGGTCTCCTCAGCTTGTTCTGCTAGTAAGCTTAAGCCTTCTTCAGACGTGTACTCAACGCCATCAATCTCATACAGTGTATTGTCATCGACATGGAAGTTGAAATCGCCAAAGGTTCCGCGACGTAAGCGCATCGGAATTAGTTTCATGTCGATGGTATTAGTGGCCAGATCAACACTTTCGAGCCACCCTT
>NZ_LWFZ01001193.1:0-1234 GCF_001635225.1 Oleiphilus sp. HI0086 | reverse complement strand
TGATGAGCCGAAAGAACTGGGGTAACCGCGTACCTGCATCCACTCATCTTCTTCGATAGCGCTAATATCCAGTGTAGAGCTGTTGATTTCATACTGTTCAGGTGAAGCATCATTAGCCGCATCAAGGCCTGTGCCACTAAAGTCAAAAAGATCAATTGGTCGTTTGTTGATATGGCTAAGATCCAACTCCAAAGGAGATGCCTGCACCACTTCGCCCACAATGGCATTGAGCTTCATTCTGACATGGCCTTGACTACTATCGAATTCATTATTGTCAGCGTTAAATTCACCCAACGCTAGTATTCGTTGCCCTACCGATAAATTGGCGATGCTGGCATCACCTAAGCGATAACCTGTGACAACAGTATCTTCAGTAACCGCCAGTGTGACTTCTGTCTGAAAGTGAGCCGCCTGGTCGCCAGTCTCGACGACTGCACCTTGAATCGAAATGCTTGAGTCACTGCGTGCAGTGATGATGCCTTTCAATACATCTTGTTCAGCCCAAGGAACACTGTTACCGGCGAGTACCTGTGTTGCCAAGTAGCGTTGCTCACCTTCTTCTGAAGGGCCACCAAAAGCAATAAGAGGGGTCTCCTCAGCTTGTTCTGCTAGTAAGCTTAAGCCTTCTTCAGACGTGTACTCAACGCCATCAATCTCATACAGTGTATTGTCATCGACATGGAAGTTGAAATCGCCAAAGGTTCCGCGACGTAAGCGCATCGGAATTAGTTTCATGTCGATGGTATTAGTGGCCAGATCAACACTTTCGAGTAAACCCCTTAGTCGATGTTCCCTATCGATATCCAGCTCGGTACTGCCGACCATGAAAGGCTCTACAGTTACTAAGGGTGGCTCGAAAGACTCAATAGTATTTGAGGCAGCCAAGTCTAAATCAAGCGTCAATTGAGCGGTTTTGAAAGGGGATATATTGATGCTATTGCCTTCATTAAGATTTAGCTCCACATCAATTTGAGTAATCGCATTGCCATTGGCATCTTGTATGGCAGCTTCATAAGAAGCACCCTCTTCGTCTTGAATAACGATATCAGCCTCACTGTAATCCAGGCCCAATATAACACTTTGGTATTCGCCTGCGGGTACAGACAATACGGCAAAAAGCTCAGAAAGCTCCTGATATTGTACAAAGTCTATTTCACTCTGAAGCGGTAGCACTTCGACAAGTGAGCCATTAGCTTTTTTGAGTTGTATGGATTCCAATTCAATTCGATAGGTC
>NZ_LWFZ01001192.1:0-7795 GCF_001635225.1 Oleiphilus sp. HI0086 | reverse complement strand
AAAGACCGATGAGTTTGGTGTGGCTGCGTTTACTTTGCCAGCAGGTGATCACGAAGTTGGTTATTACAAAGGCGGAGAGTTGTTTGCATTAACCGATGTAGCATTACTTGAAACTGTATCGAGTCAGGTATTCCTGAACTTAACGAATCAAGGCGAAAGCGTAGAGCTTGATCTACCGCTGTCAGCGTATGAGCAGGACTTTGATCATCAGGATGTTAAGCCGCAAACCGGTCCTAAAGGTAATCTGATTTTCTCCGTGAGAGATTCTGCAAATGATGCCGCTGTTTCTGGTGCGAAACTATTCTTCAAGGGCTATGCCATCGATGCAATCACTGATGAAAAAGGTATTGCCACGGTAGAGCTTGCAGCGGGTGACTATGATATATCAGTTATCCATCCAAAGTATGTAATGCAGGTAAGCAAGGACGTTTCGGTTCGAGCCGAAACAGATAACGAACACGCGGTTAAGTTGATTAAGGCCGATATTGTATTAGATGAGTTTGTTGTATCGGCGCCCTTTGTTGAAGGGAGTTTGGCTTCAAATATTGCAGAACTTAAAGATAGTGATGTTGTGGGTGACGCAATTTCTAGTGAACAATTTAGTAAGTCTGGCGATTCAGATGCGGCTGGCGCCCTAAAGCGGGTGACCGGTATTACTATTGTTGACGATAAGTTTGTCTTTGTTCGTGGTTTGGGGGAGCGCTATAGCACCGTTCTTCTAAATGGGCTTGAAGTGCCTTCACCTGAACCGACAAAACGCGTAGTTCCGCTTGATATATTTCCTGCCGGTGTTATCCAGAGCATGGATATTCAAAAGACATTTTCTAGCGATATTCCAGGTACCTTTGGTGGTGGCACAATCTTAATCAATACCAAAGATATCCCAAAAGAAGATAATTATATCAGTGGTAGCATCAGTGTTACTGTCAATGATGCAACAGGTAACGACGTTGTGCATAACCCTGATAATGACCAGAGCCTACCTGGTATCTTGTTGAATTTAAGTGATGGCTTTAAAGCCTTAACGAATGAAGTAAAAGTTGGTGATTTGGTACTTGCTGAGGGTATCACAGCTGCTGAAAGAACGGCACTCGACAAAGCAATGGTTAGCTACCGTAGCTATGGTATTACTGAAACCAAGCTTGATCCAGGTACGAGTTTATCTACATCCTTCGGTCAGAGTTTTAAAACGTCTGGGGGGATGAAGTATGGCTTTGCCGGAAATCTATATTATAAAAACGAGCAAAATAATAGCGCCGATGTGACGGAAAATACTCAGGCCGATGCAAATCAGCGTGACAAAGATAAGACATTTGGGAAGACTGTTTTAAATGAAAAGCTTGGAGGTTTGGTTAGTTTTGGTCTTGAACCGACAAGCAACTCAAAAATTAAATATACCTTTGTTGGTCTAAATGAAGAAGAGGATCAAACAACGCAGTCTCAAATATATGACTATTTAGAGGAAAGGTCATCTGAAAAGGTCTTGCTAAGGTATACAGAAAAAGAGCTCTACTCACATCAACTATCTGGGGAGGGTTTACTTGGTGAGAAATCTGGTAGTCTTCTAGATGCGTTAAATCTCAGTACAGCTTTATCATTTTCTTCTGCTACGCGTTTAGAGCCCGGTACTTTTGAATATGTTTACAAAGAGTCGAATTCTGGCAGCGGGCTTGCGATTGATAAAAACAAAATGTTTTATCAATACTCAAACCTTGAAGATGAAGTTTTGAATTTTCGAGCGGATGCTTCCTTGCCGTTTACGCTCAATGGTCAGGACAATAAAATTAGTTGGGGTTCTTATTTCTTAAGTAAGGAACGTACCCTGGATAACAGGCGTTTCAAGTTTTCCTACAATCCCATTGAGGATGATACGCGAGCAATCGATGATATTTTGGTTGATAGCTTAGCAGTCACAGATCGACTTGATTTAACAAGTAATTACCGTCAAGAAGATGCCTACCTTGCTGAACAGAGTTTGGTTGCTTTTTATGTTAATGCTTTGATTTCACCATTCAATGCACTGGATTTGAATTTTGGTTTCAGGCAAGAGCAGTCAACGCAAGACCTTGAAGTAGGGATAGAAGAAGATAGTCAGGAGTCCTACAGTCTTGAAACGTCAGACACACTCCCTTTCTTTGGTGCCACTTTTAGGGTCTCAGACGAGCATCAGTTCCGTTTTGCCTACAGCAATACGCTTACGCGACCTGACTTCAGAGAATTTAGCCCAACGCGTTATAAAGATCCTGAAACTGATTATGTCGTTCGAGGAAACCCTGATCTTAAGTATACCGAAATTACCAATATCGACTTTAAATATGAGTGGTTTCCAAGTTTTGACGAGTTCTTATCCTTTGGACTGTTCACAAAGAGCTTCACCAACCCGATTGAAACAGTTAGGTCGGTGCCAGATGAGGATATCGAAATATCGTATGTAAATGCTGAAGGTGCCGATAGCTTCGGATTTGAGCTTGGCTTTAGAAAAAGTTTGGATGGTCTATTGGGTGATCTTGAACATTACTTCGTAGAAGGAAACTACGCTTGGATTCACTCTGAAGTGCAGCTTAATCAGTCTGATATTGATTCCTACGGACTGACTACAAACGATCGAGCCATGCAGGGTCAGTCTCCTTATGTGACCAATATAAAGTTCGGTTACGATAATTTCTTTACAAGAAGAAGTGCGATGTTTCTTTACAATGTCTATGGTAAGCGTATTTCTGCATTGGGTGTAGATGGTGTTGCGGATGCCTACGAACAACCATTCCAGCGCTTGGACTTTGTTGTGAAGTGGGGCTTAAACGATACCTATGATGAACAAGAGAAAAAAATTGGTTATACCGTTTCTCTCAAGATTAAGAATCTTCTTGATCAAGATGAGGAAACACTTCAGGGAGGTCAAGTTGCCAACCTTGAAAGTCCGGGACGTTCCGCAACTGTTGGTTTCTCGATGAAGTTTTAAGGTGAGATGATATACGCAATGCTTAAGTTAAAAGTGATTAGTAAATTTAGAACTCTCGCGCTGTTGGCTTGCTGCCTTGGCGCTACACTCTGCGCAGCAGCCGAATCTTCTAGTGAGCTGAAGGTGGGCAAAGTTGTCGGCAAACATATTTTTGGCTTAGCCAGAGATGTTCAGAATGACCCTTTATTGCTGGAGGGGGAGCCCTTGATATATGAAGCTTCAGCGAACAATGCTGAGCTTACAGTTGGTAACCGTCAGTTTAGGGTAGACATCTTCGATCATGACATTGGTGGGGTTTACCTAAGCCAATACAATGACGAGTCCAGCCTTTTAACTGACACCAGTAGTATGTCTCTCGGAACGATCGGTGGTGTGCACTCAGCGACACAGCTAAGTAAAACAGCTTGGAATACGCTTACATTTTCAGAGTATAAAATGATAG
Source organism: Oleiphilus sp. HI0086 (assembly GCF_001635225.1). Taxonomy (NCBI): domain Bacteria; kingdom Pseudomonadati; phylum Pseudomonadota; class Gammaproteobacteria; order Oceanospirillales; family Oleiphilaceae; genus Oleiphilus; species Oleiphilus sp. HI0086. The sequence continues at coordinate 4,394 of NZ_LWFZ01001192.1, read as the reverse complement.
ATGCTAGATATAGTGAAGAGTTTGCTAGTGTCTTTAATCCATACTTCAAAGGTAACAGTGACCTTGTCAAACCATACCAATATGGGTGGTTGAATGAGGTCATTGTTCTGGATGAAAAGGGCAATGCGAAACAGATAAAAGTGTATGCAGCTGGTCGTTTATTCGCGAGTTCCTATCTCGTGATGCCAGACAATAAAACCGTTTACTCTCACGACGCTAACTCAGGCAATTTGTACGTATTTATTGCTGAAGAAGCAAATAGCTTTGCTAAAGGCTCATTGTACGTAGTGACTTCAGATGGTTCGATTTCCTTGGTTGAACTAGGTAAATCAAGCGCCTTAACGATGAAGTTTAAACTAAAGAAAGTCGATTTTAGTAAGCTGTATAAAAAGGGTGCAGTTTCGAATGGTTCTTGTGAAGCGTCGTTTACTTATATTGATACTGTGTATGGTAAAGAATGCTTAAAAGTCCAAAAGAAGAATCGTAAGTATGTTGGTCAGTTTGAGCCTATCAGGGCGTCTGCTATGAAGGGAGTGCAACCTCTTTTACCCGAGGTAGAAAGTATCAGGTTTGATCGTAATAAAAATGAAATAATTGTCGTTGATAATAGGGCGCAAGAGAAACGGTACTCGCTGGTTAGCAGTGCGGAATACGGTTCTAATTTTATTATCCAGTAATTATAGAGGTAACTATGGCAAAGCTAGCGAGCCTAATTGCGCTGTGCGTGTTTACATTCTCAGTTCAAGCGCGTGATCAAATCAAAATTGTGGGCAGTTCCACAGTGTATCCTTTCGCAAGCTTCGTGGCCGAAGAGTTTGGTAGCGTGTCTCGATACCCTACGCCTGTGGTGGAATCAACGGGTACTGGTGGTGGCATGAAGCTATTTTGCACTGATAACAGCCTGGATTCTCCGGATATCACCAATGCAAGTCGTCGCATAAAAATCAAAGAGCTTCATCTTTGTGAACGTAATGGCGTAAGCAATATTACCGAAGTTATGTTTGGTTATGATGGTATTGTCTTGGCTCAATCCAAAGCCAATAAGCCTTTCAATGTATCAAAGAAAGACATGCTGCTTGCTTTGGCGAAAAAGGTGCCTAACAAAGAAGGCACGGCACTAATCGACAACCCATATACAAATTGGAATCAAATCAATCCGGCACTACCAGATCGTAAGATTACGGTTTACGGCCCGCCAATCAGTTCGGGTACACGAGACGCATTTGAAGAGATTGTCCTTCAGTACCAAACTGAAGAAATGAAGGTTTATCGTGATGCTGGTCTAAAGGGTTATCGTGTCATTCGTTCTGACGGTGTTTACATACCTAGTGGCGAAAACGATAACTTGATTGTTAAGCAGTTAACTAAAGATAAACTAGCGCTAGGGATTTTCGGCTACAGCTTCTTGACTGAAAACGAAGACACGATTGCTGGTGTTGATATTGATAATGTATCGCCTAGCAGCGAATCCATTGCCAGTAAGGACTATCCAATTTCAAGAAGCCTGTTCTTCTACGTTAAGAATGATCATATTGAGAAGGTTCCAGCAATTAAGGAATATATCGAGATGTTCTTGAATGTCGATATTATTGGTGAGGATGGTTTATTGACCGAAATTGGGCTTATCCCAATGGGTGAAGAAGAGATTGATCACAGCCTTAGTGAAGCGCTTGAGCAAAAGCAGCTTGAGCTAGATGTGTTAGAAGATGCGCTGCATGTAAGCCAGCGCTAATAGCTTAATGTTTAATAAAAAAGGGAGTGAATTATGTTCACTCCCTTTTTTATTTGTAATTGATTGCTATTTAAGCGTGAGCCTGTTGTTAAAGTTCCGGCTTTTTTTGATGAGCTCATCGCCAAAGTTTTGGTCGTACTTAGAAATGCGATCATAAAGTACGATATTAACTGACATCGCCACGTTCAGGCAGCCGGTAGTTGGTATGAAAACAGTTTCATCTGCGCGGTCAATAATCTCCTGGCTTAATGAGCCATCCTCAGGACCAAAGACATAAAATGCCTTGTTAGGGTGGTTAAATTGGGGTAGGGGTGTCGCACCTTCTACCAGCTCTACGCATACTAGTTTGTAGTCGTCATGCACTGCATCAGCTAGGTTATCTACTTCGCTAAGGCTAACTTTTTCTTCGCTCTTTTGAGTGTCAGTATGGAAGCGCGCTGCTCGGTTATAGCGCCCATCTTTGTCGGTAAAATAGACGTGCTTTGCATTGAAGCAATAGGCCGCTCGAAGAACGACAGCTACGTTTGTAGGTGTTTTAGGCTTGCTTAGGCCGATACTAATTTCATTATCAATCATTACTTAACCTAGTAAGGGCTTGGGTTGGTTCGCCGGTCTGGTGTTGCGTTAATTTTACAGCTTCGTCGCTGTCAATCAATTGTCATAAACATGAAGCATAACTGTAATCTGACTGTCATCAAATATTTATATCGTTCCCGTGGTTCAAATTATTTATGCAATAACGCCTTAATAACAATGTGGATACACAATATGAATTTTAAGCTTTCGAATTTAAAAACTTTAGCAAGTGCTAGTGTTTTAATGTCTGCAGTTGCTCTCACTGGTTGTGGTGGTAGCTCATCTTCAGGCTTTTCTGTTTCTACCGCTACTGCTGACTACGTTGCAGAAAACCTAACTTTGAAAGGTGACTTCGCAGAGGATGTAACACTACTTGCTGGTCAAACTTATAAGATCGACGGCGAAGTTAACTTCTTAGACGGGACTACTTTAACAATTCCTGCTGGTACGACGTTGTACGGTGCGACAGGTTCTTCTTACCTTGCTATTAACCGTGGTGCGCAGATTTTTGCTGAAGGTGCTGAAAATAGCCCAATCATATTTACTTCTGCACAGGATATCGCGGGCACTGCTGGTCAGAATGATCAGGGTCAATGGGGTGGTCTGACAATTCTAGGTAGCTCTGAAAACAATAAAGGCGAGCGCACTTATGAAGCTGGCACGCAGGCATATGGCCCAATCAATGGCGTAGCAGATGCAACGGATAACAGCGGTATTCTTGACTACGTGATCATTAAATATTCTGGTTACGCAATTGAAAAAGACAAAGAGCTAAATGGTTTGTCTCTAGGTTCAGTTGGTAGCGGTACTCAAATTAGCAACATCGCTATCGTTGGTTCTGCAGATGATGGTATTGAGCTTTGGGGTGGTACGGTTGATGTTGATGGTCTGTACATCTACAACGCAGGTGATGATTCAATCGATACTGACCAGGGTTATATCGGCACTCTTTCAAACGTTTACGTTCAGCAAGTTGTTGTTGATGATGAGATTGACTCACGTGCAATCGAAGCTGACTCGCACAGCACTGACGATTCAGGCACACCAATTGCTAAGCCAACGCTTGAAAATGCAACACTAGATACAATCGGTCGCGCTATTCGTCTTCGTGAAGGTACAGGCTACGTATTTGACAACGTGCAAGTTAATGTTAAGTCTTCAAGTGCTGATGCATCACTAATTGGTACACAGGTTGATGACGGTGAAGGTGGTACCGAAGAGTACACTGAAGCTGACTACATTGCAGACATCGCAGCAATCCGTGTAAGTGATACTGCTGTAACTGGTGATGAAATTGAAACAGCAGGTGCTGGTATCGCGATCAAGAATGACGCAGTTGAGTTAGTGATTGATGATGCTGTAACAGGCGACATCGGTGCTGACGGTATCATCACTAGTGGTAAGGGTATCTATCGTGACGAAGGTACACGTGACATTTTCCGTGCACTTGGTGATGTACATGAAACAGTCGGTGTTTCTGGTGATATGGTTGACGAAGCATATCTAGACTCTTCTGGTGTAGCATTTGCTGCAGAAGTTGATGCTGACAACGCTGTAACTGGTGTTGATTTGAGCATCTTCGAATGGGCATTGGCAGAGGTTAACGATCAGGCTGTTTCAGTTATTAGTGGCGACATCACAAGCGATACAACACTAACTAGCGATAGCTTGTATGCAATCACTGGTGAAGTGAATGTTGTTGACGGTGTTACGCTTACTATTGAAGCTGGAACAACACTTTTCGGTGCTTCAGGTAACTCTTACCTAGCGATAAACCGTGGTGCAATGATTGATGCTCAAGGTACAGAGTCAAACCCAATCATCTTTACGTCTGCTCAAGACGTTGCTGGTCTTAATACTGGTGACGAGCAGGGTCAATGGGGTGGCTTGACTATCCTTGGTCAATCTACCAACAACAAAGGCGAGCGTACTTATGAAGCTGGTACTCAGTCTTATGGTCCTGACGCTGGTGTAACGATTGCGGACGATAACAGTGGAACACTGACTTACGTTGCGATCAAATACTCTGGTTATGAAGTAGAAAAAGACAAAGAGCTTAACGGTCTTTCTCTTGGTTCTGTAGGTT
>NZ_LWFZ01001191.1:0-870 GCF_001635225.1 Oleiphilus sp. HI0086 | reverse complement strand
TATATAGATAGGTGTGTTGATCATGGGCGTCAGCGTTGATGCAAGGGTAAAGTTTCAGTTTATTGAAGTGTTATTGCAATGGGAAGGCAAGCTAACGACGCGGAAACTGATAGAGCAATTCGGTATCTCCCGTACTAGCGCTCAGAAATGGATCACCGAATACCGAAGCGCTGTTCCTCAAAACCTAGATCTCTATGACAGCAATGAAAAATGCCATCGTCCTAGTGATCAATTTCAACCTTGCTTTACTTCCGGAGAGCTTGAAGAATACCTTAGCTTTTTTGATGGTGGCTGGGTCAGCTCGCACTTGCAACTGATAGCGCCTCCAGTCAGAAATATCAAGCAGTATAAAGCCAAAATGTTTAACCAAAGCCTAGATAACCCATATGTTGAGTTAGTCGGTGGTTCTAATGGGGAAAAGCACAGACGTTTTATTGAGTTTGGCCCGGTAATGAATGAGCCTGTCTCAGGGAGCTTTAATCAGTTTGGCCTCTCAAAAAACGCAACCGTCCCCTGGTTTTAAACCCGTCGAATTAGGCGGGTTTAAATCGGCATATGCTTTACATATGCTTGTGCTGGGTGTAGCCTGATACTTAAGCAGTAGCTGTTATCGAGAGGAGAGTACTTATGAGAACCGTATCTATCTTTAAGAATGGCAAGAATCAGGCGGTTCGTCTTCCTAAAGACATGGAGTATGAAGGAGTGAGTGACCTGGAAATCGTAAAGGAAGGCGATACCATTATTCTTCGCCCTTCCAAGCCCAGCTGGTTGTCTTTAGCCGATACTGAGAAAGCGGATGACGATTTTCTGATTGAACGTGAAGATGTGATTGAAGACCAAGGACGGTTTTAAATGAAACAAACGTATATG
>NZ_LWFZ01001190.1:0-837 GCF_001635225.1 Oleiphilus sp. HI0086 | reverse complement strand
AACTTAACTTAAACGGCCCTGCAGTCAACATTCAGACNGCCTGCTCGACATCTCTGGTAGCGGTGTGCCAGGCTGTTGAAGCTCTCCGCTCTGGCGAATGCGAGGTCGCCATTGCTGGAGCCGCTTCTCTCTCCTTCCCGCAAGAACAACCTCATATCCCCGAAGAAGGAAGTATCAAGTCTCATGACGGTCATACGCGCCCCTTCGATCGCGAGGCAAACGGCACTGTGTTTAGTGATGGTGGCGGTTTGGTCGTTCTAAAACGACTCGATTACGCTATCGAAGACGAAGATAGAGTAACAGCCGTTATCAAAGGTGTAGCAGTCAACAATGATGGCGCTCAAAAAGGCAGCTTTTCAGCCCCAAGCGAAGAGGGTCAGAAAAACGTTATTCTGGCAGCACAACAAGATGCTGGACTCACTGCAGATAAGATAGGGTACATAGAAGCTCACGGAACCGCTACCCCCATTGGTGACCCTATCGAAGTATCGGCCCTGAAAGCAGTCTTTGAACAAAACTCTAAAATACCTGAAGCTCAGTGCCTACTAGGATCCGTCAAAAGCAACCTGGGGCATTTAACTGCAGCAGCCGGTGTCACGGGCTTAATAAAGTCTGCACTATCTGTATCGAAAGGACAGATTCCGGCCAGTATTAATTTCACATCACCAAACCCTGACTTAAGGCTAGAGTCTTCACCGTTTTCTGTCGCTACAACCACCGCTACTTGGAAACAGGAAATTGGCCAGCGATATGCAGGTATCAGCTCATTTGGCATAGGAGGCACCAATGCTCATGTGATTATCTCTGGGTATGACGCTGAGCCGGCAACTGCTTCTG
>NZ_LWFZ01001189.1:0-840 GCF_001635225.1 Oleiphilus sp. HI0086 | reverse complement strand
ATCAACTTGATTCTGGGTCTGTAAGTAAGGCCTTAACTGATAGTTTCCAAAGGAAACTTTAAACTCGAAATAACCTTCGCTGTCGGTGAGAACGGGTGTGTCAGCAAGTTGACGATTACTCTGATTATGTGCGGTAATCATTGTATGGTCTATCGGGTTGCCCTGCTCATCTAACAGGTAGCCAGATAAAGTGAAAGGCTGCGCTAAAACGAAAGAATCAGCTGTATCCTGCGCAATGACATAATCACTAATTAGCGTACTACTAACAAGCTGATTGCCTAGCGGCGGCACAAAATTAATATCGGTACTTTGGTTAGTAAACAGCGCTATTGAAAACTCACCGTTTGCGTCACTCAAAGCATGTGTCGCAGGCGACTTGCCCTGACTCTCCAGATAGAAACCTTTGTCACTGTTTCCATTTTGCTGATACGCGATATGGCTAATTGTCACGCGCGTAGCGGCAACTGGTGCGCCATTTTTGTCGCTAACGGTTCCACTCAAAATGGCCATTGGCAAGATCACATCTTGAACCGTAGCAGACTCAACAACAATATTTTCTTCTGCAAACAACACCGTTGCAAAATCAGGTAAGGGATAGGCTGGTCTTGAATCTTCGCCACGACCAAAAGGGTTCAAATGAGGCTTAATTTTGTAGGTGCCTGCCTCAACCTGAAATTGATAAGTACCATTTTCGTCTGTATAAACAGCGCCGCCAACTTGGGCGTCATTTTCCTGGAGGTGCAAGCTGAGTTTAGTATTGTCTATAGGTCGACCCTGCGTGTCCTGCAAGACACCTGAAAGCGATACACCTTCGACTAAAGTGAAGTTTTGACGTGTATC
>NZ_LWFZ01001188.1:0-905 GCF_001635225.1 Oleiphilus sp. HI0086 | reverse complement strand
GCCTGGAAGGTGAGCTGGCGCGATCAATATCCAGTTTCAGAAATATCCGTAGCGCCAGAGTTCATTTGGCTATTCCGAAGAGGTCGGTGTTTGTTCGTGACTCAAGAGAACCTAGTGCATCAGTTTTGATCGAGACCTCTTCTATGCGGCCAGTGACACGTGAGCAGGTTGACTCGATTGTTAATCTCGTCGCCGGAAGTGTGCCGGAAATGGATATGAGCAAAGTTACTGTTGTTGATCAAAAGGGTAATCTATTGTCTCGGAACAACGAGTCAGAAGAAGACAAGCTGGTTTCAAGGGAGTTTGAGTATTCGCGTAAAATGGAAAAAGTTCTAAATGAGCGAATTACAGGTATATTGAGTCCTATCCTCGGGGCGGATCGTTTCAGGTCAGAAGTCTCGGCTGATGTGGATTTTACCCAGGTTGAAGAAACGGAAGAGTTTTACAACCCTGACATGCAAGCAGTCCGAAGTGAACAAACCTTGGATGAGCAGCGCCAGATGATGACAGATGGCGGTGTACCAGGCGCGCTTGCTAATCAGCCTCCCGCAGCGGGTGCTGCCCCTGAAGTAGCCAACGGTGCTGGCGCTGGTGAAGGAGGTTTACCGACAAATGTGCGTAAGCAAACCACTCGCAATTTTGAGGTGGACCGCACAATCAGCTACACACGTCACCAGCAAGGTAGGCTAAAGCGCTTAACGGTTGCTGTAGCAATTGATGATATACAGAATATCAACCCGGAAACAGGTGAGGTAAGCTATACTACATGGACGGCTGAAGAGCTTGAGCGTTTGACGCTATTGGTAAGGAATGCGGTAGGGTACTCAGCCGCACGAGGTGATAGCGTAAATGTGATTAATACGCCTTTTGCACCTAAGTTTGTGGAAGCCGTACAAGAGCCGGAA
>NZ_LWFZ01001187.1:0-795 GCF_001635225.1 Oleiphilus sp. HI0086 | reverse complement strand
CCACTGAAGGACTTGCGGCGGCAAAAATGATCGACCATTTGGCTAAGGTTTCGACCGAGGCTCAGTTACTTGATTTATACAAAAGTGCCTTGGATCAACTGCGTTTGTTGCTCGGTACAAGCAATCCTAACAAGCAGCTGGTGTTTGAGTTTTTATTGAACCAATGGGCTGGCTTAATGGCTAAAAGAACGGTTTAATAAAGATCTCAAAAGTGTGAAGCAATTTTCAATTGCTTGCCTATACTGAAGATATATCACCTTAATACTACTCGAAACTGTTCGGGTTACAGTGGGTGCAACGACCAATTAGTGCTTTGTATTCAAGTGTTTGTACGGGCGCGTTATTGTTAAGAGAATTGTATGTCAGCAGGATTTGGGGCGCGTAGTGGTATCCTTACCCTAACAATCAAGGATAAAGCTGTTTTATATGCCGCCTATATGCCGTTCATTAAAAACGGCGGACTATTTATACCTACCGCAAAAAACTATCATCTTGGCGATGAGGTGTTTTTGCTGTTAAATCTAATGGAAGAACCTGAAAAAATCCCGGTAGCTGGGAAGGTTATCTGGGTGACTCCTAAGGGTGCTCAGGGTAATCGAGCAGCGGGCATCGGTGTTCAGTTTAACGAAGAAGATGCTACTGCCAAAAACAAGATTGAAACCTACCTGGCAGGCTCTTTAAGCTCAGATCGTCCTACACATAGTATGTAATAATAGGGGGGTGCCCCAATTTCTTGATACGATTCTTCAAGTGAGTCGCATAGATACGCATTTTTAGTTAGTATGTGCGGCTTTA
>NZ_LWFZ01001186.1:0-587 GCF_001635225.1 Oleiphilus sp. HI0086 | reverse complement strand
TGAGAGATACCCTTAAAAAAGAAATGTGCCGAGCTGACCGAACAGGCAACCCCCTTTCTCTGGTTTCCCTTGAAGTCGATTACTTCCCTCAAATTCAAGACATGCACGGTCTCCCAAATACAAACGACCTTCTTGCTCGATTTGCAGAGACACTTAAAGCAATGATTCGCGCAGGAGATAGCGACTACTTTGATGGAAAGCAGACCTCTTACCTCCTCTTACCTTGCACACCTTCAGAGGGCGTTTTAGTTATTGCGGAAAGAATTCGACGCACCATAGAGGAATGCAACTGGCCAGTGGTTGATGCAATTACGGTTAGCCTGGGCTGCACAACCTATATACCTGATGACTGCTCAGGCGATCGAGATGGCGAAGCAAAGAAATTAATTGAGAACGCTCAGATTGGTTTGATCGAAGCACAAAAAAACGGCCATAACCGCGTCTGCCTGCATAGTCACTAAACAGACAAGTTCGTTGTTTACAGCTTTCTCCCCTCTATTGGCGAAAGCTCAAGACTTCTGACAATTTGTCTCGCTTGTCATTAGTGTGTAAAGTGACCCAACGAGGCTAAGTCTGTTTACCCCGGC
>NZ_LWFZ01001185.1:0-807 GCF_001635225.1 Oleiphilus sp. HI0086 | reverse complement strand
CAACAATTTCTGCAAGCGCAGTAACGATGAATAGCGCGATGGTTTTTAGCTCAAACATAAATTAGGCTTTATCTTGCTACCCTAGTGTATTACTTCCCTATCATACCCGCGATAGCTTTTGGTAAATCGGCAGGTAAGATTACCGACTTGCTGTTCTCAGATGTCGCCAGGCTTTCTATCGCTGAAACATACTTCTCACCAAGAAGGTAGGTCACTGCCATGTCTTTATCGGTCAAAGGGGCAGAGACCATTGAGATTGACTGCTGCCTCGCTTCTGCCAATAGCAATTCAGCTTTAGCATCTTGTTCTGCTGCTTCTTTTCGGCCCTGTGCTTCCAGTATTTGCGCTTGCTTCTGGCCCGTGGCTTCTAATATCTGGGCTTCTTTAGAACCTTCAGCTCTGGTCACCGTTGCACGCCTTGCCCGCTCTGCAGAGGCTTGCTCTTCCATTGCTTCTTGCATCGTCTTAGAAGGGTTAATGTCCTGAATTTCAACTGAACGAAGCGCTATACCCCATTCCGCAATTTCATTCGCAATCGTGCTAGTGAGGCTGGTTTTTATTTGCTCTCGAGAGCTCAATGCCGCATCCAGATTCATTTCACCGATAATTGAACGAAGCGTTGTTTGGACTTTGGTTTGTATCCCTATCGTGTAGTTATCAACACCGTACACTGCTTTCTGCGGGTCAGTAATGGAGATATAACCTACGGCACTGGCAATAATAATAGCATTGTCTTTTGTAATAACCTCTTGGCTAGGAATATCCAATACGATTTGCTTAGTTGTAAGCTTATAGGCCACCTGGTCA
>NZ_LWFZ01001184.1:0-643 GCF_001635225.1 Oleiphilus sp. HI0086 | reverse complement strand
TCAATTGCCCGGGTGTTACTTTTGCTGTCAGCCTGATTCGCTTCGCGAATAAACTGGGTGCGCCAGTCAGTGGTGGTCTTGGAGAACCAGACATAGGCGATGACTGATATCAGTACGATCAAGGCAAACTCGAAGCGATATTGTTGCCATAAAATACCCATGACCAGAAACAGTTCGAGAAAGGTGGGGACAATATTAAACACCAGAAAGCGCATCAAAAAACTAATGCCATTTGTGCCGCGCTCAATGTCGCGAGATAAACCACCCGTTTGGCGGTTCAAGTGAAAGCTTAGACTTAATGCATGAAGGTGCTCGAAAACTTTTAGTCCTACGCGACGCATCGCTCTTTCGGTCACGCGTCCGAATAGGGTGTCGCGGATTTCGCCTAGTAACACATTCATCAGCCGTACCAGACCGTAGGCGAGTAATAAGCCCAAAGGTACAACGAGCAGGGATAGTTCATTATCAGCTAGTTGTTGGTCTAGGTCATCGACGACGTGCTTGAGAATAAAGGGCATGGTAACGCTAGCGACTTTTGCTGCAACCAGACATAACAGAGCGAGAGCGATGCGCTGCTTGTATTCCAAAAGGTAGGGAATGATTTGCTTGATGATTGACCAGTCAATTTCTCGATTGGGGTCAA
>NZ_LWFZ01001183.1:0-858 GCF_001635225.1 Oleiphilus sp. HI0086 | reverse complement strand
AAGCCCTATCATAATAAAGAACTAATCGCCCGCGTAGAAAGTCAGCTAAGCGTAAGAAGGTGCTGGATCGCGAACCAGGAAAACCAGAAGCTTCGCAACGAGATCGCTAAACGAGAAGCCCTGGAAGAAGAGTTATCCGAACTTAATTCGAAGTTGCTTAACGTTCTGGATATTAGTGAAGAACTTATTATCGTCATCAACGAGCAACTCAATATTGCTTACACGAATGATAGAGCGCTACAAGAATTTAGCCACAAACTTGGTGAATCATCCGAGTCCAGCCTACTAGGGCGCCCCATTAGCGACTTCGTTTTGCCAGAGCTACTCTCTCAACTGGAGAAAGCGTTAGTCGAAAAGCCCGATTCGGCCTACTCAATAGACTTGATGAGTGAACCCGGCGAGCAGGCTGTATGGCACGCTTCCATCAAATACGTTAACGAGTCCGGTCAACCTTATTTAGCCTTGGTTATCGACCAAAGAGAACTGTCGCCAGAACAGGTTGAAGGTAAGCCTTTACAGACTGATAATGCCCTGGCAGCACTAACTCATGAGCTGAGCGAAAGTCGGCGTAAAATCAATGAAATTGAAGGGGCACTAAGGCATGTTCTCATTGATCCTGATCATGCGGGAGAGCAAATCAGTGAACAAATAGGCGATACAGACTCAGTTCAATATATAGACTCTCCTCCAGCTCTTGAACACGATGATAAAACCGAATTTGATGGCAAAGAGCTTATTGTCGAACTGTTGAGGAACTCACTAAATATTTGGGAGCGCTCAACAAATAAGACAAAGGTTGACCTGGCAGAGCAAAGTCGCTGCTGGCGTGTATACGTGGACGGCACCACGGTTAAAACT
>NZ_LWFZ01001182.1:0-1044 GCF_001635225.1 Oleiphilus sp. HI0086 | reverse complement strand
AACAATCCGCTCACGCCAATCACTATGAATTTCACCAGATAAATAAATGATGTATTTCATGACAAGTGTCTCCCTAATTTCATATTAATGTTATATATTGTGCTTGTGATTTTATCGGAGTGCGAACTCTAACGAAATGTGATCTATTCAGCAAAATATTGATGTTGAAGCGAATAGATACGCTCACAAAGGACGAGCCCTACAAGGAGGGGGCAGTATATGGCAATTTATGATCACCAGTACGGCGAATTATCTTACTTCCGAGTCTTTCGAGCATGGGGAGGTAAAGAACACCAAGAGTATGTCCGTATCAAACGCAGTCGCAAAGCTGCGTATTCCAAAGCCCAGGAAATCGACGCTCGCTTTGCCAAAGCCCAGAAAGCTTACGGTTTGCAGCAAGCACTCTCTACCGAATATCATATTCGCGAAAAAGGCACGATCCGAGGTTTACGCCGCATTGTCGTTAAACGAAAAGGGCGTGCGCCGGCTGATGTTTTTGAGCTGCGTATTAACGTACCTTGGGAAGATGAAATAAAACGCACCACTATCTCCATAGCCGTCCACGGCGAGGAACAAGCTTTCCGTTTATCTGTAGAGAAGATCTGTGAATGGTATGGACTAAAGCCCCGTTCTGAGGCTGCCAAAGCAATGCAAGAATGTCTTCCTGCTTATCAAGTAAGCGCTGAAGAAGAAAGCAAACATCAAGAAACTACAGCAATTTCTGAGCTTGTCGTTAAGAAAGCAAAAGATGAGTTTTCGAATATTACTGACGGTCTAATGAAAGGCCTGAAGCGATTTACCGCTTAAGTTGATAGAGTACGCACGATACAGCTGAAATGCTGTGTCGTGTCAACTGCACTATCTAAGCACCTTCCCCGTTATAGGCTAAGCAATCTTGCCGGTTACACGAACCCGCTTACTGCCCTTTTCTTTCTTTGTTTCAGTTTTCGCTTTTGCTGCCGCTGCACGTTGATCAATGATATTCTTCAGCGCAATGATTAAACCCATTCCAACAAACGCTCCCGGAGGCAAAATAGCAAACAG
>NZ_LWFZ01001181.1:0-28332 GCF_001635225.1 Oleiphilus sp. HI0086 | reverse complement strand
ATAGCTAAATCATAGAAAAGTTCCTTTTTTTCACTGCTAATGTTCATATAATCCTCAAAAACGTTAATAATTTTACATATTATGTCATAAAACGAACATTTGGCTAGGCGAAATGTAATAATTGTTCAACAGTTTTTCGAAAAAGCGTGACAGAATTAGGCTTTCTGAAAATTAATTGAAAATAATCTTAGAATAGGACGGCGTGAATTGTTATAAATGGCGCGTGAAAAATAGCTATGTAGAAGTGATAAACAAACATCGACGCAGGTTCAGTAAGGCGTCGATGCAGGGTTGAATTGGTAGGGGTTAGGCGACGGTAAGCTTGATATTTTCTTTATTCAGAATACTTACGATGCTTTCCGGTGGTGTTTCACTGGTAAATATATGATGAGCTTCGGCAATGTTACCAAGCCGAGTTAAGGCATCCCGTCCGAATTTTGAATGGTCAGCGGCAAGGAAAATATTGCGGGAGTTCTCGACAATTGCTCGAGAAACTCTCACTTCCTGATAGTCGAAGTCGAGCAGGTCACCTGTATCGTCGATACCGCTGATACCAATGATCGCGTAGTCGACTTTAAACTGGCTGACGAAATCTATCGTTGCTTCACCCATTACACCTCCATCACGATTGCGGACAACACCGCCCGCGATAATAATTGTAAAGTCATCTTTGGTGCTCAAGATGCTCGCTACGTGAAGGTTGTTAGTAATCACCGTGAGGTTATTGTGGTTGAGAAGTGTCTGGGCTATTGCTTCAGTGGTGGTGCCGATATTGATGAAGATAGAAGAGTGGTCAGGAATCTCTAGCGCCACGGCTTCAGCAATACGCTGCTTTTCTTTGAGGAAAGCAACTTTACGGTTAGAGTAAGAGGTATTTAAAATAGTGGAGCTAAGGCCAGCGCCGCCGTGAAAACGTTGGATCTTGTTTTCGTTGTCGAGCTCTTTTAAGTCTCGACGAATGGTTTGTGGTGTAACATCAAATTTGCTGGCAAGCTCTTCAATTGTTGCAAACCCGGAACTACTTACGATCTCTATGATACGAGAGTGTCTTTCACTTTGTTTCATGGTAACGCAGACTTCTTATAAACAGTTAACGAAAGCATAGGTCGTGCAATATAGAAGAACCCTTCACCTGCACACCTGGCTAATATTGAAATAATAACATTTACACATGTAAGTGTATTGAACTATACGACAAAATAATATTTTTAGGGATCATAATATGGCTCAGTTCATTCTTTCTATTGATCAAGGGACGACAAGCTCACGTGCTTTACTATTTGATCACCAAGGCCGTGTAGCGTTTACTGCGCAAGCTGAATTTACCCAGCACTTTCCAAACGATGGATGGGTCGAACATGATCCAGAAGAAATATGGAGTACGACTGTCAGCGTAATCAAGCAAGTTCTTGCCAAATTAGATCTTGAATCCGACCAGGTAATGGGGATCGGTATTACCAATCAGCGGGAGACGACGATTGTTTGGGATAGAAAGACAGGAAAGGCAATCTATCCGGCAATTGTTTGGCAGGATCGCCGAACCTCTGAGTTTTGCCAGAGCCTGAAAGATAAAGGCTTGGAAGATACTATTTCTGAAAAGACTGGCTTGTTGGTAGACCCATACTTCTCAGCGAGTAAGATTCGTTGGATTCTTGATAATGTCGATGATGCTGATGAACGAGCTCGCGAAGGGGACTTGGCGTTTGGAACTGTCGATACTTTCCTGCTATGGCGCTTAACCGGTGGTCGGTCGCATGCCAGTGACGCCACGAACGCCTCTCGAACTTCCTTGTTCAATATACATACACAAGAGTGGGATAAAGAACTGTTACAGATTTTTGATGTCCCGGAACAGTTGTTGCCTGAGGTCAAGGATAGCAGTGATGAGTTTGGTGACACCGAGGCTGAGCTTTTCGGTATCTCTATGCCTGTCTACGGTATGATAGGTGATCAGCAGTCCGCCTTGGTAGGGCAGGCTTGCTTTACGCCAGGCATGATCAAAAGCACTTATGGAACAGGTTGCTTTATGATTGCCAATACGGGTGCGAAGCCACTACGCTCCAATAATCGTTTACTGACTACTGTTGCCTACCGTCTGAATTCTGAAGTGACATACGCTCTGGAGGGCAGCATCTTTGTTGCAGGAGCGGCAGTGCAATGGTTGCGTGATGGCTTAAAGTTTATCTCTCATGCTAGTGAAACGGTGGCGATGGCCAAGAAGGTTGGTTATGACAATTCGGTTTATCTGGTACCAGCCTTTACTGGCTTAGGTGCGCCTTATTGGGATCCGAATGCACGAGGTGCTTTGTTCGGTTTAACTCGAGATACGGGGATAGAAGAAATCGTCACAGCTGGCCTACAGTCAGTGTGTTATCAGACAAGGGATCTGCTCCACGCGATGGAGAAAGATGGTGCGCAAGTAAACACTTTAAGAGTAGATGGAGGCATGGTGGTCAATGACTGGGTTGTACAGTTTCTATCTGACCTTCTGAATGTTTCGGTTGACCGGCCTGAAATTGTCGAGACCACGGCATTAGGTGCGGCATACTTGGCTGGTTTAAAGGCCGGTTTATTTGAAAGCGTCGAGACGATTGCAGATATGTGGCATCTTGATAAACGTTTTTCACCTGATATTTGTCCAGAAGATGCAAAAAAACTCTATAGCGGCTGGTTAGATGCCGTCGGACGCGTAAAAACTGAACAAAATTAAGCGTCAGTGATAGTTGAATGCTAGACTTTAAGGATAGTAGTTTTCACTATTGTCGCGCATAATATTAGGAAATTGTCGAGAAGTGAACAATATAGTAATAGCCCTTCAGTGCTAAGAGGCGAGAGGCAGGAGCTTCTATGTGATTAAGAATTGGATTTTCAGTCTGACTTTGTTGGTGGCATCTGTGCCCTATGCTTTGTCCAGCGAAAGTGTAACTCTACAGCTCAAATGGAAACATCAGTTTCAATTTGCGGGTTATTATGCGGCGCTGGAAAAAGGTTTTTACGCTGAAGAAGGTTTGGATGTCGCCATTCGGGAAGCCGAGCCAGAGATGGACCCTATTGAAGTCGTCGTTAATGGTGAGGCTGAATTTGGAGTTGGCACCAGTGAGTTGCTGCTTTTACACAACCACTTTAAGCCTGTTGTCGTTTTAGGGGTTATATTCCAACATTCTCCTCTTGCTTTGTTAAGCTCCGCCAGTTTGCCTGAGAGCAACTTATACTCAAACATTCAGCAAGTACAAGACCTACGCAACAAACCTATTATGATTGAAGCCAACTCGGCTGAGTTAATGGCTTATCTTTCCAAAGAAGGTTTATCGCGTGATACGCTCAAAATTGTTAAGCACAGTTTTAATACTTCAGATGTGATGGCGGGTAGGGTTGCAGCTATGTCTGTTTATACCACTGATGAAGTGTTTGAGTTTGAGCGTTTGGGAGAGCCGTACACGCTGTTTCGACCAAAAGATTCCGGGGTCGATTTTTATGGTGACAACCTTTTTACTACGATTCATGAACTCAAACACCACCCTAAACGGGTTGCAGCATTTAGGCGAGCCAGTTTTAAAGGCTGGCGATATGCTATGGATCACCCCTCAGAAATTGTAGACCTGATCTATGAACGCTACAGCCAGCGACATACAAAAGCGCATTTAATGTTTGAAGCAGAGAAGATGAAAGACTTGCTAGAAAGTGAGCTAATCTCCCCAGGCTATATGACGAGTAAACGCTGGCACCATATTGCCAAGGTTTATGTCGAGCAAGGCAGCCTGTCTGCAGATTATTCGCTTGACGACTTTCTTTACAGGAGTGAGGAAGGGGTTAGTGCCGACTTGGTGAAACGTTGGGGGCTTGGTGCCTCACTGATTACGATTATATTGCTGAGCTTTCTCGCTTACGTTTGGCGCTTGAACCGTCGTTTGGATAAACGCACTTCTTGGCTTAGAACTGTGGTTGATAATACGCCCACTGCAATGGTGATTATGGATAGTCAGGGCAAAATCATTGAATGGAATCATCAGGCAGAACAAATTTTTGCTTGGGCTTCAGAAGATATCATTGGCCAATCTGTTTACGATTATGTGGTGCCCTTAGGAGACCAGAACAAGTTTCGTAGAATGATTGCGAACCTGTTTGATCGGCGAGAGGTTAAGGTTGCTGAGGGTTGGAGTCGGACCAATAGGAATAAGCTTGTTCTATGTGAATGGCACTACGCAGTCTTGCAACCTGGGCGGGTTGTTGCCATGGCTAATGATATTACCGAGCGTAAGGCATTAGAGAATAAGTTAAAAGAACTTGCTCATTCTGATGCCTTAACGGGGATAGGTAACCGGACTTTGTTCTTTGAAAAACTGGAAGAAGCGATCGCATTAGCTAAGCGAAGAAAGGAGCGTGTTGCGGTACTGTTTATTGATTTGGATGATTTTAAAATCGTGAATGATCAATATGGCCATGAAGTGGGTGATGTCGTGTTGTGTGAAGTTGTACAGCGCATCAAAATGGCCGTCAGAGAAGCGGATGTATTAGCTCGAATTGGTGGCGATGAGTTTGTGTTGATATTGCATGATTGTGAATCCAACGCGCATGCTCGGCAAGTCGCCGAAAAGGTACTGTTTAACCTGGAAAGACCTTTACAGGTTGCCGGTTTAACGGTCACCGTTGGTGGTAGTATAGGTATTAGTATGTACCCTGATAATGGTGAAAAAACGGCCGATATTTTGAAGTCTGCTGATCGGGCAATGTATGAAGTGAAGCAGAAAGAAAAGAACGGTGTAGGCATCGCCCCTCCTCGAAGCCGTTTAGGCAAGAAGGCTCACTAGCTTGGATGTCTTGTTAGATATTATCAAGGGGATAGATAACTATCTTGATGATCATGCTAGCGTTAAAGAAATTGAGCTTATTCAACATCTAAAATGCATTCAGCAAGAGCCGTTTTCCGAGTTCAATATAAGTCAGAGTAAAGACCTTTTTCGTGCCCACTTTCTGTTAAAACACGCCCTTTACACGCTACAAAACACTTATCTAGATGAGCAGCGTTTTTTTCTCGACATCAATCTGATAAATATATCTAGAAGACCCTTTGCAGAAGGAGTTTCCGAATTATCATCTTATGATTCGGTTAAGGCATATTACCTTGATATTAGCCACTATTTTGAAACAGAAGAAGATGAAGTAAACGACCTGCTCGATAAGTTTTGGCGTAAGTTTCTGGCAAATGATGATCGGCATGCTGCGCTAAGTGTATTAGATTTGCCTGCTAATGCTGACCAAAGGCAGGTTAAGCTTCAGTATCGTAAGCTTGCTCAAATTCATCACCCTGATAAGGGGGGCTGCGGGGAACAGTTTAAAAAAATATCCGCTGCTAAACGTTTGTTAGACCGGGCTTTGGGTTAAAGCCGTAAATTCGCTATAATGCGCGCCTTTAATGTTGTCGTTGTCAGGTTGTAGGGTTATGCAGAGCTTAGCAGGTTCAGAGAAATACGAGTTTAACAAGCTTCAAAAGCGCTTGCGCAGTGGCATGGGTAAGGCCATTGCCGACTTTAATATGATCGAAGACGGTGATCGTATTATGGTTTGCTTGTCGGGCGGAAAAGACAGCTACACCATGCTAGACATTCTGATGAGTCTGCAAAAGAGTGCTCCGATCAGTTTCGACCTAGTCGCCGTAAACCTTGACCAGAAACAGCCAGGTTTTCCTGACCATGTCCTTCCTAAGTATCTGGAATCACTTGATATTGAATATTATATTATTGATCGAGATACTTACTCCATCGTTAAGTCCAAGATACCAGAAGGCAAGACAACCTGTGGCCTGTGCTCACGTTTACGTCGTGGTACTTTATACTCCTTTGCTGAGGAGATTAAAGCGAATAAGATAGCTTTAGGCCATCATAAAGATGACATCGTTGAGACCATGTTTCTGAACATGTTTCATGGTTCAAGGTTGTCAGCTATGCCACCTAAACTGCTTTCTGATGACAAGCGAAATGTCGTGATTAGGCCGCTGGCTTATTGTCGTGAGAAAGATATTGAGCAGTTTGCTCTGGTGAAGGCTTACCCGATCATTCCGTGCAATCTTTGTGGTTCGCAAGAAAATCTCCAGCGTCAATCCATTAAGAAAATGCTTATTCAATGGGAAAAAGAACACCCTTCAAGAATTGAGTCAATTTTCACAGCCTTACAGAATGTATCGCCTTCCCAGTTAGCGGATACCCAGCTTTTTGATTTCGAAACACTAGCAATTGATCGCAGTGGTGAACGTAAAGAGTATGAGTTTGATTTAGAGCAATCTATTTCTTCATCCCGAACTAAAGAGGATGATATGGTTCAGATCGTTGAGGTTATGCCACGTTAAACTAACGCGAGTCTTCTCGCTGCGTTGGAATACATCTCGGGATTACATTTTAATAAGAAATCGAAAGGCAGGAATATGAGCGAGTCGGAAATACAAACCTTAATGCAGCAGGCTAACGAGTATATACAGTCTGAAAGACTCTCTCGAGCTCGTCGTTGCTATAATAAGATTCTTTCGATCGATCCGCAGAACTGTGATGCTCACTATTCTTTAGGGACGATTGCTCGCCAACAAAATGATAATCAAGCAGCGAAACAACACCTGCTGCATGTGTACCAAGCCGAGCCCCTCAATAGGACTTTTGTATTGGAACTAGCGGGTCTTTATGCTGATATGGGAATGATTGTTGAGTCAGCAAAGGTTTTCGAAGCTTATCTTTCAGTACAAGATGATATTGAATTATCAGGAAAATATGCCGAGGTCTTGGTAAAGGCTAAGGAATTTGAACGTGCGGTTGAATGTCTGAAAGCATGTGTTGGGAAGAAACCTGAAAATTTAAGTTATCGCATGCAATTAGGTAAATTGTTGTACCAACTATTACGTTTTGAAGAAGCACAATCAGTTTATTTGAGTGCAATTGAATACGGATTGAAAAGTGAAGGTTTATATCTGAATGCTGCAAAACTACATGTTGATCACGGACAGTTGGCTGTCGCTAAAGATGTATTGAATAAAGGTTCGGAAGACTTCCCTGAAAACCTGTCGTTTGCATATCGCCTTGTTCAATTGGATGCAGAGAGTCTTCACCCCGAATTGTATCAACGCTTAATCGATGTTGATGAGGCTACTTTAGAGGGAGACAATCGCTTTTATTATCAATGGTTGTTGGCAAATTTTGCTAAAAAGCAAGGTGAGCCGCTAGTTGAGATGGAGCATCTTGTCGCTGCGCATCGAATTTACAGTTCGATTACTCAATTTCCGAGAAGTACCGAGTTTTATCTGCAGGCATTGCCTCAGTTGACGCCACCTGATTCTGCACATTTTACTTCTCGACTTGCTAATCTCGAACCTGTTTTTATTATTGGTGTGCCACGTTGTGGTTCAACCTTGTTGGAAAATATCATTTGTCATGGGCCTCAGAATGTTGGCAAAGGTGAAGAAACCGGGTCCGTTATTGAGGCATTAGCCGTTGCTTATCAAAGTGGTGGACAAAACTTTTGGGAAGCTTTCGTTAGTCAGCTCGAATCTTCTTATATGCGACATGGCTTATTGCCGGAAGATTCATCAAGCGACGTAAAACGTTTTACTGATAAGTCTCTAGAAAACATATTCCTAATCGATTTCATTATGAAGGTGATGCCGAGAGCGAAGGTGGTTTATTGTGATCGAGCTCCACTCGCTTCGATTGTTTCTATTATGCGAAATAACATGTCTGTATTACCCTGGGCTCATGACTTAAATAATATATTCAAGTATGTGGATAATTGTTTAGTAGCAATGGATCGGACAAAGAATGCCTACCCTCAACGTGTGACAACAGTTAAATATGAGGAATTAGTGTGTGATCCGGAAGCTGAATCCAAGGCGCTTATGGCGTTTTGCGACTTGCCTTGGGGAGAACAGTGTTTGGATTTTCATAAAGAAGATAAGTTGCTAAGTAGAACGGCGAGTCATGTTCAAATTAGGCGGGAAATAAATCAGGATGCCGTCTCTGCGTATAAACAATATGAAAGTTTCTTTGAGCCTTTTTCAGAAATTTATCATTGGGCTTCTTAGCTAAGCGTTTAATAGCTGGTAAACTGTTTTCTGGATGACTGGCAAAGACCATAAGCCGAATAAAGTCATCATTGCTCCGGCAGAAGAGCGGAACCAGCGTTTTCTAATTGTCGCGGATAGTTTTTGTGCTAATAAACCGCTGCTCAACATTGAAGGCAGGGTGCCTAGGCCAAAAGCAAGCATGATTAGTGCTGAACCGAAGATACTTGCTTCCAAGCTTGCCCAGATCAAAGCCGAGTATACCAAACCACACGGTAGCCAACCCCACACCATGCCAACCACTAGCGCATCTTTGATTGATTTAATAGGCATAAAACGCTTTGATAATGGTTGAATCAAGGGCCAGAGTTTACTACCTAGTTTTTCAGCCCAGAGTATTCCATTAAACCATTGGCCTAGGTATAAACCCATTAGAATTAACATTGTTGCAGCTAAATATCTGAGAACCTCTAAGGCTGCTAATTGTTTGCTCAGCCAGAAACCAAGGCTGCCAACAATCAGTCCTGCGATGCAATAACTTATAACGCGCCCCAGATTATAGGAGAGTAAGAAGCTTGCCTTGTTTGATGATGAGGTATGTAAACCTAAGGCACTTGCTAAACCTCCGCACATTCCCAAGCAATGTGCAGAGCCTAGAAAGCCAAGCATAAAGGCAGAAATAAGAATACCGGGGTCATTTAGCAAACTTAGTCGTCCGATTTTTCACTATGTTGACTGTCTTTAGTATTCAGGTCTTTCTTTTGAGTTTTGTTGTTTTGCCCCGGGATCATGTCTTTATCATCATCATAGAGAATGCTGTGCGCGGGGCCTTCCAGGTCATCATACTGTCCGTTCTTAACTGCCCAGCCAAAAATGGCAATCGCTAAAGCAACAAGAATGATTGATAGTGGAATTAGAATATACAATATTTCCATCGAAGCTAACTCTTATCTTAAATCAGTTTAATTGGAGCACCTTTCCAACGCTCGCGACTTGTCCATGTTAGCGCTTTAACCTGAGAGAGTTAAAAACAACTAATAAAGAACTCAAGGACATTCCCAGGGCTGCGAAATAAGGTGGAACCCAACCAGCTGCAGCCATCGGGAGCATGCATAGATTATACATGATGGCCCAGGTCATATTTTGCTTAATGATTTTACGTGTTCTCTGCGCGTTTTGGAAAGCTTCGTTAATAACCGTCATATTTCCATTGAGCAGAATAGCGTCTGAATTTAACTTGGTAATGTCGCTGGCTTCGCCCATCGATATTGATAACTTAGCACCAGACAGGACAGGTAGGTCGTTAATACCATCACCCACCATTGTGACCTGTTTGCCTGCGGCCTGTAAACCTCTGACATAGGCCAATTTTTGCTCGGGCGACTGTTTTGCTTTGTAGTTAGCGATGCCGAGTTTAGAGGCGAGAATGGAGACAGAGTCTTGGTGGTCTCCACTTAATATATGAGTGGTGATACCCGCTTCCTGAAACTGTTTGATGCTTTCTTTACTGTCGGAGCGTAAAGCATCATTTAGCATAAATTGCGCAATCAGGTTCTCGCCATCGCTCAGATATAGGCTTAGGCCATTATGCTGTTGTAATGCTTGTTCGCAACTCTGTTTTAGTTCAACGAGTTCTGCATTGCCCAGTACGTAGTGTTGCCCCTGAAAAAAACCTTCGAGGCCCTTTCCAAGATGGTTTGTAACCCTTTCGGCTGGGCTGGTGAAAAATTCAGAAAAAGGCTTGGCGATCGGGTGGCTGGAGTGGTGTTCTAGTGCGGCAGCGATTTCAAGCGCTTTACTTTCTCCGCAGTGACTAAAAAGCTTCACACCAGAAATGCTGAGTTCACCTTTGGTTAGTGTCCCTGTTTTATCAAAAACAATATCGGTAATCTGGTTCATGGCTTCTTGCGCATGAGATTTGGTGATTAAGAAGCCTTTGCTGCGAAGGAATGTGTTGGCACTGGTCATTGCAGTTGGTGTTGCCAGAGATAAAGCGCAAGGGCAGGTAACAACCAAAACAGATAAAACAATGGTGAATACTTCGTCGGGGTTATTAAAGTACCAGTAGAGACCAACGACGCAAGCCGCGAATAGCACACCTGCTACAAAGTGGCTGGCAATTTTATCTGCCATTAATACGGTTTTGGGCTTCTCACTTGCTGCTTTATCAAGGAGCTTAATAATCGCTGCGACACGGCTCTCTTTGGGAGTAGCGGTAATGCGAACGAATAAGGTATTTTCGACATTAGCGGTGCCACCACTTACCTGAGCCCCAAGCGCTTTTTCAATGGGGAGAAACTCTCCTGTGAGGGCTGACTCGTCGACTTTGGAGACACCTTCAATAACCACGCCATCGGCAGGAAATACTTGGCCCTGTCTAACCACTAGTACCTCTCCAATTTCAAGCTGGTGAGCAGGTTTACTTTTTTCGCCATCTTCGGTTCTAATGATCGCTGTTGTAGGCAATAGTTTACCCATTTCGGCATCGCTGTTCAGGTGCTTATGGCGAGTTTGCATTTCCATAAACCGGCCAAGCAATAGGAAGAAGGTAAACATCGCAACTGAGTCGAAATAGACATCGGTCTCAATGCTTGCTTCGCTGTTTATCGTCAGGAAAGCACTGGCAAAAAACGCGGTCAGGATAGCGAGCGATACAGGGATGTCCATCGTTAAATGACGTGTTTGCAAGTCACGTAAGGCCGCTCGAAAAAATGGTAGCGCTGAAAAGCACACAACGGGTATGCACATTAACATGCTGACCCATCGAAAGAAGGAGATAAACTCGGCATCGATACCGCTATAGATGCCTAGATACAAGGGGACTGAAAACATCATGTTTTGCATCGCCGCTATACCAGCGACAGCGATACGAAACATTGCGCTGCGTTTCTCTTTCTCGGCAAGTTGTCTCGCTTTGTCTTCCTGATAGGGGAAGGCTTTGTAGCCTAGCTTGCGTATTTTAATCAGGATTTTGCTTAGCTTGATCTGTTCATTGTTCCAGCTAAGTAGCGCTTTGTGAGTCGTATGATTGATTGATAGATTTATCAGGCCGGGAAGTGAGCTGATTTCGCGCTCTAAGAGCCAAATACAAGCGGCACAGGTAATTCCTGAGATACTAAGTGCAGCATCAGACTGTTTGCCATCTACCGTAACAAAGTCAGTTTGTAGCGCCGGGTCATCATAAAGAAGTAGTTCATCGCGTTGTGCGTCGGTGAAGTCGTCGGGCTTTAATGAGGCTTCAGTGCGGTGTTGATAGAAGTTATCGAGACCACCAGAGACAATGGTTTCTGCGATCGCTAAACAACCATAACAACAAAACGATTGTTGTTCTCCGCCAATCTCAAGCTTTGCGCTAAAGCCTTTTGGAATCTCTTCATTGCAGTGGTAGCAAGTCTTGCACATGTGTTGCCAACCTAGTCCTGCGACTTGCTAGCAGTCTCGTTATTTTCGGTGCCACCTATATTAAGCGTTACTTTTCCTGTCGGGAAGGTGACTTCTTCTCTAATCCGCCAGCTTTCGTCAAAGGCATAGAGGTCGACATATCGACGGCCATCAACTGGTGATGTTAAATCTCCAACAAACTGGCCTGATGGTGTCGGCAGAAGCTTGATAACTTGATCTTGGTCTCCCACGGTTGGGTGTAGAATCTTCAAGGTTAAAAAGGCTTGTTGTTGGAGAGTAGGGTGATACTTGTCACCGACTAGCTCAATAATGATGGCTTGATCAACAATTTCTAAGGTTGGTTTCAAGCCGAGGTCATCCGCCATATTATCTTGTTCAATCGTCTGGTTTATACCCATGCCATCCTTGTAATAGTTGTCGCTAACCAGAGTGTCACGACCAACAACAGCAACAGTTACCATAATGCTGCTGAGTATAACCGAAGCAATAGGTACGCTCAGGACAAACCAAAGCCACGGCTGTTTGAACCATGGTTTTTTAGCTTGTTCATCTTGTGCTGCTTTCATTTCATTACCTCGGTTGTGCTTAGTTAATTTCTATTGTGTCGCTTTATTCAGCGCTGCCTAAAAAGCGGCTTTCGCTTGATGCGACCAAGTCTGGGTTATCTGTAGCCTTGACGGTAATCTCAATATCATAGTGGGTGACTTCCATATGTATGGGGTCGACTTCTATGCTAGTTGGTTGAGTGTATACTTCTCCGGCTTTCACGGATACCGTAGTGGGTGTGGTAATCTTTATCCCTTCAATGCCTTTGACGGTAATGTCAAAATCATGGGGTTCATCGCTCATATTCATAACTTTGAGAATATAAGTGTTTTCGATTTTACCTAAACCCGTTAGCTGGTATAAAGCGCCCCGATCTTTTATTACGTCTAACTCTAGTGGAACACGTGTTGCAACGGAATAGGCAAACGCACCCATCATGCCGAGTAATAATACAGCGTAGGCAATGGCTTTGGGTCTTAGTATATGGCTCTTCTTACCGATGAGGGCATTCTCAGTGGTGTAGCTGATTAGACCTCGGTCATACTTCATTTTGTCCATGATTGAGTCACAGGCGTCGACGCATAAGGCGCAGCCAATACACTCATACTGAAGCCCATCACGAATATCGATGCCCGTTGGACAAACCTGTACACACATGCCGCAGTCAACGCAGTCGCCAAGGCCTTGTTCTTTATAATCAACATTACGTTTGCGGCTTCCTCTTGGGTCTCCACGACCTTTGTCGTAGGAAACAACAAGTGTGTCTTCATCAAACATTACAGATTGAAAGCGTGCATAAGGGCACATGTATAAACAAACTTGTTCACGTAACCAGCCAGCATTCAGGTAGGTTGCAACTGTAAAGAAGCCAATCCAGAATATTGCCCAGGCGTCGACTACACTAAAGGTGAACAGATCTGGAACTAACTCACGAATAGGGTAGAAATAACCGACAAAGGTCAGGCCGGTGCCAAAGGAGACCAATAACCAAAGAGTGTGCTTAAGGGTCTTTTTGATCATCTTTTCAGAGCTGAATTCCGCTTTATCAAGCTTCATTCGTTGGTTCCTGCTCCCTTCAACCTTTTCCTCAATCCACATGAAAATAAAGGTCCAGGAAGTTTGTGGGCAGGTATAACCACACCAGACGCGCCCAAAAAGGGTGGTGACGAAAAACAGACCGTAGGCACAAATGATTAGAAGCAGTGCTAAAAGAACGAACTCTTGTGGCCAGAATGTCATGCCGTAGATATGGAATTTACGTGCAGGGAGGTCGAAATGAACCAGTTGCTGGCCGTTGATTGATATCCAGCAAATTGAAAAGTACATGGCCATCAAGGCCCAGAGTGAAAACTTCCTGATTCGCTGAAAAAGACCGGCAATTTTTTTGACGTAGATTTTTTTTCGAGACTCGTAGAGCTCGACGGTCTTACTGACGTCTGCTTGCTTTGAATCTTGGCCGTAGACTTCCAGTTTCTGCGTACCGGGTTCGATATTTTGGGCTGGGATCTTCTTAGACATAGGCAACGGCTTCCATATCTAGTGGAGGAAAGGTTTCTTTTCTAGAAAGTCTGTGATGAGCAAAGGCTGTCTAGAGAAGAGATCTTATATTCTGTGAGAGTGGGCCTGGCTACTCAGCCAGGCCCACGAGTCTCAGACAGTCTTATTTGTTAGATAAGCTGTAAACGTAAGCTGCAAGTAGGTGAACTTTGTCTTCACCAAGTAGGTCTTTTTGTGCTGGCATTACGCCTGCTCGACCATAAGTGAGTGTTTGATTGATCTTAGATGCCGTGCCGCCGTAGAGCCAAACATCATCTGTTAGATTTGGTGCGCCGACGGCTTGATTACCCTTAGCCTCAGCCCCATGACAGGCTGCACAGGCAGTCTGGTACATCGCTGCGCCGGCATCAACAGCTGCTTTATCATCACTACGTCCACTAAACGAAAGTAAGTAATGAGTCATATTTTGTATGTCAGTTTTGCTCATAGCGGGATTTAAACCTTTGGCAGGCATTTGACCGTTTCGACCATACAGGAGGGTGGTTTTGATCGCGTCTGGACTTCCACCATATAACCAGTCGTGGTCAGTCAGATTTGGAAAGCCTAATGCGCCGCGACCTGTTGATCCGTGACATACTGAGCAGTTATTAGCAAACAAACGCTGTCCTACTTTCATTGCTTCGGCATCTTTGGCGAGTTCTTCAATTGGCTTTGCCGCGTAGGCTTTGAATATAGGTGTGTACTTTTCATCAGCTTCAGCAACTTCTGCTTCCCATTGACCGGTAGAAGACCAGCCTAAGAAACCTTGGAAGTTACCTAAAGTCGGGTACAGCAATGCGTATGCGAATGCAAAAACAACTGAACCGATAAACATATGGAACCACCACTTTGGAAGTGGATTATCGTACTCTTCGATCCCATCGAAGGCATGGGGCATCTTTTGTTCAGTCTCTTCATCTGTAGTTTGGCTTTTTCGGGTGGCTACTAGCAGCCATGTACTACCGATCAAAGTACCGATAATAATGACTGAGACCCATACACTCCAAAAACTAGTCATGTTCTTCTCTCTCTTTTTCGCTCAAGGTACGTTCCGCGATATCGTCATCCTGAAAGGGCAGGTTGGCTGCATCGTCAAAATCTTTTTTCTTTTTGCCGTTATAGGCCCATAAGCATATGGCGACAAAGGCGATCATGACCAAGATGGTAGATAGACCGCGTAACGTGTTGATATCCATAATATTGGTTCTTACTTGTTCTTAAGAACGGTGCCAAGCTGCTGTAGATACGCAACCATAGCTTCGATTTCTGTTTTACCTTTCACCGCTTCTGCTGCACCGGCAATGTCTTCGTCGGTGTAGGGAACGCCTACTGTACGAAGTGCTTCCATTTTCGCAGCAGTACCTTTGTGGTCTACGATAGCTGTAAACAACCAAGGGTAGGACGGCATTTTGGACTCAGGTACAACATTACGTGGGTTATAAAGGTGAGCACGTTGCCAGTCGTCACTATAGCGACCACCAACACGAGCCAGATCAGGACCAGTACGCTTAGAACCCCATAGGAATGGGTGCTCATAAACATGCTCTCCGGCAACTGAGTAATGACCGTAACGTTCAGTCTCAGCGCGGAAAGGTCTGATCATCTGCGTGTGACAGGTGTGACAACCTTCACGAATATAGATATCACGACCCTCAAGTTCTAAAGCGGTATGTGGCTTCAGACCTTCAATGGGGGTTTGCATGTCTTTGTGGAAGAACAGTGGAACTGCTTCTACCAAGAAACCAAAACTGATAGCTACGACAATCAGAGGGATCATCAAGCCAAGGTTTTTTTCTATTATCTCATGATTCATTGACTCTTCTCCTAAGCTGCTTCAGTCACGGTATCAAGTGCTTTCGCATCTTTCTGCTTAATGGTTAGCCAAACGTTCACGGCCATGATAAGCATACCTGACAAGAAGATAGCACCACCAATTGCACGAACAAGATAACCAGAATGACTTGCTTCTAAAGACTCTACAAAGCTGTAGGTAAGGGTACCGTCATTGTTTACTGCACGCCACATTAGGCCCTGCATAATACCGTTTACCCACATTGCGGCGATGTATAGAACCGTG
The DNA here is from genome assembly GCF_001635225.1 of Oleiphilus sp. HI0086. Classification (NCBI taxonomy): domain Bacteria; kingdom Pseudomonadati; phylum Pseudomonadota; class Gammaproteobacteria; order Oceanospirillales; family Oleiphilaceae; genus Oleiphilus; species Oleiphilus sp. HI0086. The sequence continues at coordinate 12,733 of NZ_LWFZ01001181.1, read as the reverse complement.
CCGGCAGTCGCTAACCAGAAGTGTAGGTTGATCATAGACGTGCTATACATTTCTTTAATGCCATAAAGCTTTGGAATCAAGTGATAAACCGCACCGATAGAAATCATCGCTACCCAACCGAGTGCACCAGAGTGAACGTGCCCAATAGTCCAGTCAGTGTTGTGAGATAGCGCGTTTACAGTCTTGATAGACATCATCGGACCTTCGAAAGTAGACATGCCATAGAAAGAAAGCGATACAACCAAGAAACGTAGTACTGGGTCAGTACGTAGTTTATGCCATGCACCAGAAAGCGTCATCATACCGTTGATCATACCACCCCATGATGGAGCTAGTAGGACTAGGGACATGATCATGCCCGCACTCTGTGCCCAGTCAGGAAGAGCGCTGTAATGTAGGTGGTGAGCGCCTGCCCATACATATAAAGAAATCAGTGACCAGAAATGAATAATAGATAGTCTGTAAGAATAAACTGGCTTGCCAGTCTGTTTAGGAACGAAGTAGTACATAATGCCCAAGAAGCCTGCCGTCAGGAAGAAACCAACAGCATTATGGCCATACCACCACTGCATCATCGCATCGACAGTACCTGCGTAAGCAGAGTAGGACTTCCAGAACGTGACTGGAATGGCCATGCTATTCCCGATGTGTAGAATCGCGACAGTGATAATAAATGCGCCATAGAACCAATTTGCAACATAAATGTGCTTGGTCTTACGCTTCATTATGGTACCAAAAAAGAGGACGCCATAGGCTATCCAAACTAAGGTGATTAGAATATCGATCGGCCACTCAAGCTCTGCGTATTCTTTTGCGCTAGTAATGCCTAGTGGCAAAGTGATCGCTGCTAGAACGATGACCGCTTGCCAGCCCCAGAACATGAATGACGCGAGGGTGTCCGAGACCAGGCGTGCTTGGCAAGTCCGCTGCACCACATAAAACGATGTAGCAAATAGAGCACTACCCCCAAAAGCAAAGATAACTGCGTTAGTGTGCAGTGGGCGAATACGACCGAAGCTTAAATAAGGTGAATCGAAGTTTAGCTCTGGCCATACTAATTGAGCAGCGATAAGAACACCGACGGCCATGCCGACAATACCCCATACCACCGTCATAATGGCAAACTGTCTTACAACTTTGTAGTTGTAAGTGATTTGGTTGGTCTCTTTGCTCATCGTTGAGGGTCCATTATTCTACATAAAGTGGAAACGCAAAAAATAAGGAATGTAAACCTTGCACACATCGCTTATTTTTTTACTACCTAAGTAATGATTTAGGGGTAGGTTAATACCCCCAAATCGGCTAGGCGTGAAGGGTACTGATCAGAAAGGACAAAATCAATCTTTTATCACGAAAGTTAGGGGGGAAAGTTGATGTATATCAACTTGGTTTAAGCCGATGGAATGCGCAAATGACTTATATAATAATGACTTACAAAAAATGAGGTTTAATTTGCTATTTTTTAAGTATCGAGATAGATTTTTGGAGTACAGTTTGCGTTGAATGGAGCAAGACGCAACTGTACTCATTGAGCAGATTGCAGAGAAGATGTTTAAGGCATTTCCAAAACGGTAACTTTTTCTTCTCTTTCTAGCATGAGGTTTAACTTGTCCATCATTTCCTTGCGTTCGTGGGATTGTTGCCATGCTTGCCAATCTTGAGTGCTACGCCAGTTGCAAAGGATGACTCGGTGTCTTGAGTTGGTAATATCTTTTAATGACTCCCCAGAAATAAAGCCCGGAGCTCGAATGGCTTTTTGTAGCGTTTGTTTTGCAGTATCCTCATAGTTTGCTTCCAGTGATTCCGCGATGGATCTTTCGATAATAACCCTAATCATGGCATGCCCCTCCAGTGTGCTGTTGTTTTAAGTATAGATTAAAAAAGAGAGCTAGATGTTACATCAACACCTTTTGGATACTCAAGGTTTGTATTGTCCTGAACCTGTTATGATGCTGCACTCAAAAATTGACGAGATGCAAAGTGGGGACGTGGTCAAGGTAATCGCTTCCGACCCGGCCACTCAGCGTGATATACCAAAATTCTGTCAGTTTCTTGGTCATGAACTGCTCGATCAGAGCCAGGAAAACGGCAATTATATTTATCTGCTGAGAAAAGCCTGAAAGTAGTTCTCATGTCGATGTTTCGAGTTTGCACTTTTCAGATCATGCTCTATCTTTTTAGAATGCACCTTTAATTATTCAAATATAGATTGTCAGGTGCTTGCGATATAAATATTAGCTAAAGTTGATTTGGGTATCTATGACTGACAGTGCTACGGGTAGTGTGAAAGTTTCCGTTAATAATTCTTGTACTACTCTCTATATCAGTGGAAGTTTCGCATTTCATTTGCAGAGCGAATTCCGATCAGCTTACTAAAAGGAGGTTGGTGACAGCCGTCTGGTTCAGGTTGATCTCTATGATGTCGAATACATGGATAGTTCCGGTTTGGGAATGTTGCTGGTCATGAAGAAGTTTCTAGACGGTGCAGGTGTGGCCTATGAGATCGTTCGTTCGCGTGGGCAGACCTATGACCTGTTGAGCATGACGCACTTTAATCAGTATTTCAGCATCAATGGTGAGAGTCCGGCTCCTTCGTTGGCTAAATAGTTTTCTGATTCGGTTAGTACAAATAAAAGAAAGGAGTTGCAGTTATATGCGTGATAATGAAGTAATCAAATGTATTCAGGACTTATTCTTTCAGTCGTGTAAAGACTTGTTTGAAAACCTGGATTGCAATGTAGGCTTGATGGTAGATAAACCTGAGCGCCTTGAAAATTGCCCTATTGCTTGCATTGACGGCGGTTCATCAGATATCGAATTCAAAATCGCTTTGGAGCTTCCTTTGCCTGTACTGGCCTTAACTTACCCAGTGGGTGAGGGGATTACCAAAGTTGAAGAGGACCGCTTGGAAGACTGGATTTCTGAGCTTTCAAACCAGTTGATTGGTCGTTTAAAAACTAAGTTGATAGCGCATGAGTGCTTTATCAGTATTGGTTTTCCGGCCACTTTTTTTGGTGTTAATGTCGATGACTTATTAGCTGAAAACAGTACGATCGATTCATATTATTTTGATATTGATCGTGAAGTTGCAGGATGCAGTATTTCTATTGAGGTATATGATGAAGCCTTATCATTCTGCTTGGAGGCAAATAGCCATGAAGAAGACCAAAATGAAGGTGAGTTAGAACTTTTCTAATATTGCGCTTCAATTTATTGTCTTACCAGCGCCTGCCCCAGGTGCTGATCGAAGCCATTGGCACTAATTTCCCCTACGATTCTCAGATCCTTGATTTCTTTGCCTTTTTTATCAAACAGCAGGATAGATGGTGGGCCGAAGAGGCCAAACCTTTCCAGTAGTGCCTTATTTTCATCTGTATTGTCGGTCACGTCTGCCTTAACGAGATAAAATTGACGTAGCTTGCTGTCGATATTAACAAGCGGAAAAACCTCATTCTCCATTACCTTACAGCTGATACACCAGTCGGCGTAAAAATCTACCAATAGAGCTTGGCCGTTTTGCTTTGCAATGGCGAGATGTTGTTCAAGCCCGGTATTCGAATAAATAGTATTGAAAGGGAGCTTGTTAGGTTTCTGTGTGTTGGTTTGCTGGTTGCTAATCAGAGTTTCCAGGGGGTTGAGTGGGTTTGTGGCTTGAGTAAGTGAGCCAATAAATAATAATGCGGCGTATAAGGCCAGGAGCAAGCCTAAACCTTTAGAGACTCTTTCTATTCCAGGCTTAGCTGCATCAAAAGCACCCATCTGGCTTGCTGTTAGGCCGCATAACAACGCCCATAAAAATAGCGAAACTGACTCAGGGATAACACGGCTAATGAGCCAGATTGCCACGGCAATTAGCATTATGCCGAAAGCGTATTTTACTTTGTCCATCCAGGCGCCGGCTTTAGGGAAGAACTTACCGCCACCTATAGCGATCAGGATTAATGGCACACCCATACCCAAGCCCAGAGCAAATAATGAAAGGCCTCCGATAACTGCGTCTGCTGTACTGCTTATATAAAGTAACGCACCTGCGAGCGGGGCTGAGACACACGGTGAAACAATTAGTGCTGATAGTGCACCGATAAAGAATACGCTGGTGATATGCCCACCATTAAGGTTTTGGCTGGTGGTATTGAGGCGGTCTCTTAAGAAAGCGGGGAGTTGCAGCTCGTAAAGGCCGAACATAGCTAAGGCAAGCAAAATAAATATTGCCGAAAATACGCTTAATACAATTGGGTCTTGCAGGGCTGCCTGTACATTGGCTCCCGCACCGAGCAGTCCTGTCACCACGCCTGCTGCAGCATAGGTTGCCGCCATACCGATAACGTAGGCTAGGGAAAGCATAAAGGATTTACCGACCGTTGGCTTTTGCTGGCCAGCAATAATGCTGGTAATAATCGGGATCATTGGAAACACGCAAGGTGTAAAGGTCAATCCGATCCCGAGTAAAAAGAATATTCCTACAATCGCCAGCAGGCTACTGTTCTGAATAAAGCTAAAGACGCCCGCAGCGTTTTCAAAGTCTGGGCTTTCTTGAGATGAAGGCGTTTGTTGCTGGTTGGGAGCTTGAAGCTTGTTGCTAGTTGTGTCGCTATTACTTTTTTGCGCTACATATAAGACCTTTTCGTGCTTTGGTGGGTAGCACAAGCCTGCATCTGCACAGCCTTGGGAGCTTATTTTAATCTCGACATCACTTAGTGAAGCATCGACGTCAATAGGAAGAGCAATTTCAACGTGCTTATAGAACGCATGAACCAAGCCAAAGTAATCATCCTGTTTAGGCTTTCCCTGGCTAGAAAATTCGGGAGGGCCAAGCTTTACCAGAGGTTCTAATGACTTATCGACAAGGCGGAATTTGAAGCGTTCTTTGTATAAATAGTAGCCGTCAGCTATTTCCCAAGACAGCTTTAAACCATTGTCTGTAGGCGATGAGCGAAATTTGAATGCCTCATCAACCTTTAGGAACTCATTCTGGCTTGATTCAAATAATCCCTTGCTATCTGAGCTAGAAAAACTAGTACCGCCAGAGGAATATGCGTCGGAGGTGAATGTTCCAAGAGTTAGGTAGATAATAACTAATAGGATATTTCTCATACTGGTTCAAAACCTTGCGATTGCATATATTGCACTTTAGATATAAATCTACTGTGTTGGTTCAATCAAAACTGTTAAATAGAACGATAAGAGGCAATAGATTTGTATAAATTCGTAATCATGCCATTATAAGTCGCTTTTGTGGGCTTGAAGATTAATATTCGATTAGATATTCCCAGGCTGCAAAAGTTTGATTGGTCGTAAGAAGGATTGTTAATCCGGTGGTAAATACTGAACAACAGCGCACCCAGTCCAGCTGTGAAAATAAGCTCGTTGATACAGCATTTGCTGATGTCACAGAATTAGTTAGAATTTTCAATAACTTGTTTATAACTCTCGAAGGTACTGAGTTGGTGGTGGGGGCTGATGAACCTCTCTATCTGCCAGCCTCGGAGACGGGTGGTTTATGCCAGGTTATTTCAAGGTTTGATTACTTCTCAAGCGCATTACATGAAATTAGTCATTGGTGTATTGCGGGTAAAGAGCGGCGCAAGTTAATTGATTTTGGTTATTGGTATGAGCCAGATGGGCGCAGTGACCAACAGCAACGCGAATTTGAGAAAGTCGAGATTAAGCCGCAGGCGCTTGAGTGGATTATGACGGAAGCTTGTGGAATGCGCTTTCGTTTGAGTGTCGATAATATTGCTCAGCCAGATGTTGGGGCGAGTAAAGAGTTTATCTGTGAGGTGGCTCAGCAGGCGGCTGACTACATAGAAAATGGCTTACCTGAAAGAGCTAACTTATTTGTTCAAGCTTTGCTAAGTCACTATCGGCCTGATTGTCGGTGCCTGGAAAGTGACGCATTTTCACTTGATAGGCTAAGCTAATGACAGTTTTAAGCAAATTAGCGGCTAATTAGGTGTATTCCGCTTGCAAGGCAGGGTTAGGGGGCATAAGCTCTCAGGTCAATATTTTAAGTGTTACTAGAGTGTATTCTAAATGAAGTTAAGTGGTTTTTTTGGTAAGAAAAAGCAAGACGAGTCGAATAAGGCACAAGGTGCCTCGACCAAAACTAACAAGCCTGCTTCGGCAAAAGAAGGGGGCGCCAATAAACCTCAAGCAAAGAAACACCCAAAACCTGAAACAGCAGGTAAGCCTCAACACAAAGGTGGCAAGAAAGGAAGCGCTCAAGCTAATGTACAAGAACAAGGGGCGAGTGTAGCGCCAAAAAAACAGGCTTGGAGTGCTGAGCAATATGTCGTAGCGCCCGAGGAAGGCAAGACCCGCTTTCACGATTTAGGTTTGCAGAATGACTTATTGCATGGCATCGCTGATCTGAAATATGAATATTGCAGCGACATTCAGGCAGAATCTTTGCCCCACACCTTAAAAGGCTATGACGCCATCGGCAAGGCTGCTACGGGTACCGGCAAAACGGCTGCCTTCCTGATTACCATTATTAATGACTTGCTATCTCGACCAGTGCCAAAAGGTGATCGTTATGCAAGCGAGCCTCGAGCACTGATTATTGCGCCAACACGAGAGCTGGCGCTGCAGATAGAGAAAGATGCTGTTGCCTTGACTAAACACATGGATATGTCGATTTATTCCGTACTGGGTGGCATCGACTACCAAAAGCAAAAAGACTATGTGCGCAATACCGTTATCGATATTCTGGTTGCAACACCTGGGCGCCTGATCGATTTCCTCAACAGCAATGACTTGTACCTGGATCAGATCGACTTTTTGGTTATTGATGAAGCTGACCGTATGTTGGATATGGGCTTCATTCCTGATGTTAAGCGTATCATTAGTAAGTGCCCAAGAGAGGATAATCGTCAGACCTTATTGTTTAGCGCGACCTTTAGTGATGATGTGCTGAACTTGGCAAACCGCTGGACGGTTAACCCTGTTTTCATTGAAATTGAAGCCGAGCAGCTGACGACTGATAAAGTCGAGCAGAAGATATTTATGGTGCCTACCGATGAAAAGCTGGAAATAATTTGCCGCTACATTGAGGAAAACGATGTTAAGAAGGCCATTATCTTCGGTAATCGTCGTGATGAAACGCGTCGCCTTGAAGCTGAGTTGAAATCTAAAGGTGTTAAAGCTGCGCTGTTATCGGGTGAAGTTCCCCAGCATAAACGCATCAGAACACTTGATCAGTTTAAAAATGGCAAAATAGAAATCTTGGTTGCAACTGACGTGGCAGGGCGCGGTATACACGTTGATGGCGTGAGTCATGTATTCAACTATAACCTTCCTGAAGACGCTGAAGATTATGTTCATAGAATCGGTCGAACAGGACGTGCAGGTGAAAAAGGAATCTCTATTTCCTTCGCCTGTGAAGACGATGCCTTCCTGCTTCCAGAGATAGAAAAGTACATTGGTATGAAACTTCCATGTGAATATCCTGCACACCTGGTTGGAAAATAAATTAATAAGACGGTTTTGTTTGAAGAATGAAAATTGTTGCTGATGAAAATATCCCCTTACTCACACGTTTTTTTGGTGATTTAGGTGACATTGTTAAGTTGCCCGGGCGGGAGATTAAGGCGGAACATTTGAGTGATGCAGATTTCTTGATAGTACGCTCAGTAACCAAAGTAAACCGTGAGCTTTTAGAAAACAGTTCAGTTAAGTTTGTTGGAACATGCACCATCGGTATTGATCATATTGATACTGATTACCTTGATCAGCAGGGCATTCGCTACTGTAATGCGCCTGGCTGTAATGCTAACTCTGTTGTTGAGTATGTTTTAAGTTGCTTATCAATTCTAACCGAAACTCATTCGCTCGATTTAGGCTCGGTAACAGTCGGTATTGTGGGTTATGGCAATGTTGGTAGCTTACTTGCTGCGCGCTTGGAGAAGCTGGGAATCAAGTTTAAAGCCTGTGACCCGTTTTTGGATGATGATTCACTTGTATCATTTGAAGAAGTGATGCGCTGCGACCTGATATCACTTCATGTGCCCTTAAGTAAAGAAGGTACGCATCCAACCTACCATATGATCGATAAGCAGGTGCTTGAAAGCTTGCAGCCAGAGCAAATTCTGATTAATTCGAGTCGGGGGCCGGTTATCGATAATGATGACCTGAATGACTTCCTAGATCATCAGCCACAGTTTACCGCTATCCTTGACGTGTGGGAGAGAGAGCCTGAGCTTAATGTCGAATTGGCTCGCAAAGTCTTTATTGGTACGCCGCATATTGCCGGCTATAGTTTTGACGGTAAGGTCTTGGGGACTGAAATGGTTTACCGGGCCTTATGCCAGTTTTTAGGTTTACCATCTCGCCACTCTTCTGGGCAATTCTTAGAAGAGCCGCCTTTGTCTAAAATGGCCTTTACTTCAAATGCAGATGTTGATTGGTCTATTCATACTGCAATTCGAGCCTGCTTTGATGTGCGTCATGACCATAGTTTACTGCAAGCCAGCTTACGCTTACCTGATGAAGAGCGATGGCAGGCCTTTGACCGCTTCCGAAAGAACTACCGCTGCCGGCGCGAGTTTTCAGGTGTAAAGATTCAATTGAAGAAAGTTAACTCAGAATTGCTAAGTAAGTTTAAGTCTTTAGGTTTTAATGTTAAGTCCTAAAATTGATACCTTAATAATGATAATAAGAGGTTAAGTGTGGCTGAGAAGCTTGATGATTCCCAAGATAGGCCAGTTGCGTCTTTTGCGAACTTAGGTTTATCAATTGGGGCGGCCGTCACTTTAGAAACAATTTCTCCTGCACGTAAGTATCAGGTAAACCTAATTGGTTTTGTTGAAAATCGTAGCATATTAATTTCTTCTCCCTTGAGAGAAGGTAAAGAAGTGCTTCTGGACAAAGACAGTACAGTGGCCGTTCGGCTTTTGGTGGGTAAGCAAGTCTGTGCTTTTGAAACTCGTGTCGCCTATCGTTCAATTCAGCCTTATAGCTATTATCACTTGGTTTATCCTGAAGAAATTACCGCGCTCCAGATTCGTAACTCTGAACGTGTCACGACAAATATTGAGGCTGAAATAGATAGCGACTTCGATATTTTTGGTGAATGGCCTAAACCTGCTTATATTGATAACTTAAGCAAAACTGGTGCAAGAATGTCTTCTCCCCAGTCATTGGGTGAAAAGGGGCATGAGCTTTTGGTGTCTTTTGAGCTGAGTGCGAGCGGTGTGACTAAGAGAATTTGCCTTCCGAGTATTATCCGCAATATAGAGCTAAATACCGATGAAGAAGTTGGTGAGGAAGGTCGCTATATTGTCGGTATTCAGTTTGTGAACCTGACTGATGAGTATGTGTTAACACTTTCCAGCTACATTTACGAAAATGAACGAAGATAAGGCAATGAGCCAAGCAAGTTTTACTTTTGGTTTGGTGCTTAACCCTCTAGCTGGAATGGGTGGGCCGGCTGCGCTTAAAGGTAGTGATGCAGCATCTACCACAGAAATAGCGATTTCCAGAGGCGTAGAGGCCAAGGCGGCCGATAGGCTAAGAGCGGTTTTAGTCGGTCTGAAAGATTTAGTTTTGCAGGGTAGATTGGCTTCAGTATCATTTTTGTGTGCAGGTGGACAGATGGGCGGAGATATCTGTTCAGAGTTTGCAGATGTCTTTGATATCGAGGTTTTGTTCCAGCCTCCTGAATTAACTCGAGCTGACGATACGCGTGCAGCCGCAGCCGAGATTATGAAACGCTCAATAGATATCCTGTTGTTTGTCGGCGGTGATGGTACTGCGCGTGATATCTACACGGTGATTGGTGATCAGCAGTGCGCTTTAGGGATTCCGGCAGGTGTAAAGATGCATTCTGGCGTATTTGCGGTAACACCTAAGGCGGTGGTTTCGGTGGTAGAAAGTATGGCGAGTCATCGTTTAGTGTCAGCCCGTATGGCAGACGTGAGAGATATTGATGAGGATGCTTTTGCCAAGGGGCTGGTTAAGACTCAGCATTTTGGTGAAATGCTGATACCGGACGATCAGCTTCTGGTTCAGTCGGTTAAATGTTCGGGCATGCTGGATGATGAGTTGATGCTTGAAGAGCTTTGCTCATTTATGAGTGAAGAATTAGAAGATGATACTTTGTATGTCCTCGGCTCAGGCGGCACCTTACAGCACTTGAAGGAAATGATCGGTTTGGAGCAGCCAACATTGCTGGGTGTTGATGTGTGTTTCTTTGATGGTGTAAATGTCACGCTTATCGCGAATGACGTTCATGAGGCTCAGCTATTTGAATTGCTGCAACAATATCCCAGGGTAAAGGTGATTCTCTCTGTTATAGGTGGGCAGGGGATTGTTTTAGGGCGTGGTAATCAACAAATTAGTCCACGAGTTCTTCGGCAGGCCGGTCTCGGTAACCTTCAGTTTATTTCGACTCAAGAAAAAATTAGAGCCCTTAATGGTCGGGCTTTGCATGTTGATAGCGGTTGTGACGAACTTGATAAGCAGTTATCTGGCTTTCATAAAATAATATGTGGCTATGATGATGCACTTATGTACGAGATTAGTTATTTGTCTTAAAAATATAAAAGGAATTAGGTGCACGACCCTGATGTTATTACCCCTCAGTGCCAGCTTCAGGCGGGGCTTTTGACAGCGCTAGATCGTTGTGTGCGGAAAGGGTTGTGGTCTGTTAGTTATCAGAGTATTTGTGAATCAGATGTTGCATGGCTATCGCGAGCTGGCTTGAGGTGCCATGCTTCATAATATGATTGAGTGTATCGATATTCGGCAAGCCCTTCAGGCCTTCAATGATTGGATGAATTTGCTCAGTTAAGACATTAATTTGCTGGTCGTGGCAGATGCTGGACATCAGCTTAAGACCCTTTGAAGTTAGGGTCGCCTGATCAATAGCTTCTTGCTTAAGAGTGCTTTCAAACTTAATGAAGCGCTCTTGCTCGAGCCAAAGCATAGCGCCAAAACAACTTTGAAAACGATCGCTATGTAAACCGTACTCATCAGCTTGGTCTGGGCCTGAGATATCCTCGACGAAGACGTTGCTCTTCATCGGGAAACTCATATACAGTTGCTTCAGAATTTTGGTGCAATCGAGAAAAAACTCTTCAATATGGATGCTGAACATTTAAATGGCTGACCCTAGTTCTCTTCAGGTAATTGTTCGTAAGTTTTTAGGAACAATTCAAAACGCTGAATTGCATCTTCCAGAACGTCTACCCGTGGAAGGAATACGAATCGGAAGTGCTGAGTATCACTGAGGTTAAAGCCTGTTCCGTGAACGATAAGAATACGCTGCTGTTTGAGCAAGTCCAAGACCAATTTTTCGTCGTTTACGATCGGGTAAATCTCAGGGTCTAGTTTAACAAAGAGGTAAAGCGCGCCATCAGGCTTGACGCATGAAACGCCCTTAATATCATTGAGCATTTTCCAGGCAAGCTCACGCTGCTCCCATAAGCGTCCGCCCGGAACGATTAGGTCATTGATACTTTGATAACCGCCCAAAGCGGTTTGAATCGCGTATTGAGCGGGTACATTACAGCAAAGTCGCATTGACGCGAGCATATCGATGCCGTCGATGAAATCTTCAGCATAATGCTTAGGACCGGTAATCATCATCCAGCCAGACCGGTAACCGGCTGCACGATGGGTCTTAGATAGGCCATTGTAGGTCAATGTAAGGACATCTGAAGACAGCGACGCAAGGGGTGTGTGAGTTGCGCCGTCATATAGAATTTTGTCGTAGATCTCGTCAGCTAATAGCATCAGCTTAAACTCTCGAGCAAGGTCGACCAACTCTTTCAGTAAGCTTTCAGGGTAAACCGAGCCGGTCGGGTTGTTCGGGTTAATGACGACAATTGCTTTGGTATTGTCGTTAATTTTACTGCGAATGTCCTCGACGCTTGGGTACCAGCTAGACTCCTCATCACATAGATAATGCACAGGCTTACCGCCACTTAGCGTTACAGCAGCCGTCCATAGAGGGTAGTCAGGTGAGGGGATTAACACTTCATCGCCGTCATTTAGCAGAGCCTGCATAGACATAACAATGAGCTCACTTGCGCCGTTGCCTAAATAGATATCTTCTATGTCAACATTGAGAATGTTTTTTGACTGATAATGCTGCATAACGGCTTTACGTGCAGAGTATAAGCCCTTTGAATCACTATAGCCTTGAGCGTTAGGCAAGTTACGAATGACGTCGGTTTGTATTTCTTCAGGTACGTCGAACTCAAAGGGCGCAGGGTTGCCAATGTTAAGCTTTAGGATTCGATGGCCTTCTTCTTCTAAACGCTTGGCTTCTCGCGCGACTTCCCCTCGAATGTCGTAACACACATTATCAAGTTTGGAAGATTTTTTGATGATTTTCATGACGCAAGAATCCATTAAATTAAGAAATTAAATAAGGCTATCTTTTTACTATAGATCCTATTCTAATAAATTACGCAAGATATGGAACGTAAATTATTAGTCTTACTGATATTTAAGCATAAAGCGCTCAGAACCCTGAGAAGTAGAGATGGCTTAGATCTAAATCAATTTCAGAGTCTTTATTTAGCTTGGCAGCACTAAAATTTCTCTAAAGCGCTTTAAAAACGACAATGAAAAAAGCATTATCCTATTAATAGAAAAATAGATTCGAGGTAGCTATGTCAGAATTCAAAGCAATTGATAACAAAGTTTTAGATGCCAAGCTTGTAGGGCCCTTAGCGCTGTTGCTGGGAAAGTGGCAAGGTGAAACAGGGATGGACATTGCACCGGAGCC